>CAYUZD010000262.1:0-5034 GCA_964449475.1 uncultured Nitrospirales bacterium | reverse complement strand
TCGAACCCGAAGACGTCGCCAACGCCGTCCTCTACCTCGCCTCCGACAAGGCCCGGTACATCACGGGCTCGCAGTTTGTCATCGACGCGGGCCTGCTAACGCGGTAGAGTGTTCTCGGCGCGAGTTTCTGGAATCTATCGCGCGGACGAAATCTATCCTCCCCAGACCTCTGAGATGTATTGCTCGACCAGCGACTTTCCCATCGCGTCAATTGAATTGTAGGCCCCATCGTCGTGACGCTGAGCTTGCAACGCTGCGTCGAATTTGGAGGATCCGTCACGAATCGCCGCTTCATACGTAGATCGAGCGCCGTCGTTCTCAAAGATCCAAGTCAAATTCTTTCTTGCCAAATCGTACTTTGCATCCTCCCACGGGCGAGGCGCGGTCGTCACGGTCTCTGATGGGGGTTCGTCTGTGAGTTCGTCGCTCGTCCGTGTCGAATTCATGATCGCACTCGCGCCGAACCCCGTCCCTACGAGAACGAGAATCAAGAAGACAGTCAGGCGAATCCGTATCGGAGCGGATTTGAAGAACACAAACGCCAACGAACTAATCACCAACACAACTAACGCGACGATTCCCAACGGACTGGCCGCTGCGGCCGTAATGATGTCTGTCCATGTGCTCGAATCAGGCTGATTCATCGTTGTCCATGCCTCCGCCTAGAAATACCGGATCGGCCGGACAACGTTACGCCCTTCGAAAGATCCGCCGTGCGCCTCGTGGACTGTCCGAACGCGTGTTGCCGGTTCGAGATTGGTGCGGGTCTCCAGGACGGGATCAAACCACCGCTACTCGGCGAACATCCAACATGTAGCTCGCGTTTCCTCAATAAATTCACATGGATCGCTGGAGTCGAATATGGGCCGTACCGTCGCAGTCATGTTCTTTTTCGGAGCCTCGTCGGTCGTCGCGGGCCTGGAGTTGCCCGCGCCAACGGGTCCCTACTCGGTCGGCCGCGTGTCGTTCCACTGGATCGACACCAGTCGCACAGAAGCCTTGGCGCCCGAACCTCGCGGCCACCGGGAACTCATCGTCTGGATCTGGTACCCGGCCGCTCCGGACACCGGAACACCGTCCACGTATCTCGACGGACTGCGCGCGGTCGAGAAGACACTTGGCCCGGCGATGTTGCGCAAGGAAATCGGCCCAGCCTACGACGCGATCATCTCGGGTTCCGTAAGCACGTATTCCGCTGAAAATGCAGAGATTCTGGCCGCAGAGAGTCCGTTTCCCGTCGTGGTGTTCTCGCATGGCGTACCCGTCTCCGGGGTTCTCTACACCGCGCAACTGGAAGATCTCGCCAGTCATGGCTACGTCGTTGTGGCCATCGATCACCCATACGATGCGTTCGCCGTCGTGTATCCCGACGGCCGCGTCACACCACACTCAGCGTTCAAGTGGGGAATGGATGAAACCGATCCGGAGCACAAGTTCGAAAAAAACCGTGTCGAAGTGGGTGCGGCAGACGTGCGCTTCGTGTTGGATCAATTGCAACGATACAACGATGAATTTGGTTTTGGCTCCAAATTCTACAAGCAACTGGACCTCGAAAGGATTGGCGTAGTCGGTCATTCCTGGGGCGCGCGCGTCGTGGCGCGCGCGTGTCAGTTGGACGACCGCATTCGCGCGTGCCTCAATTGGGGAGCATTGACGAAGGGAGCACCGTTCTATGCGGATTCGGACGGTAGCGCGATCGATCAGCCGTTCTTGATGATTAGCCGCCGAAGAGACATGCCCGCCAATCCCACCGAAGAGGACTTGACGGATCGGAGGATGACACGGGAAGAATACATGGCCATCTTCGAGCACGCGGATGGCATTTGGCGCGGCATCAAGGGCGGCAGCGCGTGGGTCAAGGTCGATCGGCCTTCGTTCGGACATAACAGCTTCGTTGACCTGGCCATCCTCAACGCCGATCCCACGACCGAAAAGAGTGGGGATGCGCTACAAGATCTCATACATATCAGAGAATACTCGCGCGTTTTTCTCGACTATCAATTGCGGGAAGGAGAACAATCGGAGTTGTTCGTACACGCGCCGCCGGGGATCATCGTGCAAACGTACGTCCCTGGCGCCATACCGGGGCTCTCCCAATAGCCATTCCAAAGAAGCGACGCTACACGCGCTGCATGCCGACGTAGGGTTCAGTCGAGCAGAATGCCCACTCCGACCACTCTTCTTCGCGCGCAGCTAGGGTTCGAGCGCGCCGAAGGCGCTTACGGCCAAGCCCGAGTCAGTTCGGTTAGCGTCGACAAGTAACGTATCTAGTGAGTCCCGTTCCCCGCGGATGGTCGCATCGAGGAATGCCCGAATCCAGGCGCGGGCTTCTGCGATCGTTTGCAATTTGCCGGGCATCGCCTCGGGCGGCACGTTGCCGAACCAGATGGGTTCGTCGGAGAAGTCGATGTGGTCCACGCCCCTTCGCGTATACCGGACGAGGACCGCGCCCTGCTCGACCTCCCCAAGCCGGCGGTCCCAGCCGGACAGAATCTGTTCCACCTGCGCGTCATACTCCGCGCGCGTCCGGCCTGCGCGCTGCAATTGTTCGTCGGACGGCGGATCGGGGATCGCGTTCTGGATCCACATGAATGGCTGCACACCCGAGATCTCGTCGCCGGTGATCGGAAGGACTACGAACTCTCCCGCGGTCCCGTCGATGTTGATGCCGCACAGCACGCGGTTATCGGTCAGCCGAACGGCCCCTGCCATGTGGCCGCCGCGCGAATGGCCGAACACGCCGACGCCACGATCCACATCCAACCGGCCCGCGAACGGACCGTCGCCGCGGTCCAGTTCCGAGAGCCGGTCGATGACGAAACTCACGTCGCGCGACCAGTGCAGAATCCGGTCGATGTAGAACTGGCGTTCCTGCTCGCCGCCCTTCGGCTGGCCCCAGGTACGTTCCTCGGGCGGCAGATTACCCAGCACGCGGCCGTCCGGAATGCGCACGGCGCGCGCGTTGTACGGAGGATCGATCGCTGCGACGGCCCAGCCGTGGCTCGCGAGGTCCTCCAGCAGCGCGTGATACGTCAGCGCCTTCATTCCGCCACCCGGCGCGAACACAGCCACCGGCAACCGCTCGCCGCCGGACAGGATCGGCGCGTCCCCAAAACAGTGAGTCACCACGGCCTTGACGCTCGCGAGTTGGCCCGGCGTCCACGGCGGCGTCAGGTCCGTCGCATCTGGCACATACACGGCCGGGTCGCCCGCCGCGCCCGGATCGGCCGGATAGAACACGTGCACCATCAACTCGCGGGTGTCGTCGGGCGCCTTCGTCTCAAGTTCCTCGCGATTCTCATCCACCCAATGAAAACTCGCGCGGCCGATCTTGTGCGGGCCCGTCGGCGCCGGGAGTCCCTCCCCCTGTGCGACTTGTAACGCGACAAAACATACGACTATCGCTACAGCACTTCGCACGCACGACCCTCCCACGGGCCGCGCTAGGGTATCACTCCCGTTCCCGAACTGGCAGTCTCCCCATATATATTTTGATCAATTTCTGTTGCCATCGCTTCTTCCTCCGTTCAAATTGCTCCTATACACCGTGCGAGGGTGTTGCCCTGCGGTCTGGGCCGGATCGTGTTTTGAGAGACGAGGGAAACGAGATTTTTCGCGGAATTCGTAGATGTGAGTTGGATGATTGCGAGGGTACGGTGGGCAGGGTGGGTGATCGGGGTAAAGACGGACAGTCACTATTTGTTTGCAACCTGATGCAGAAGAACACACGGAGAGAAATTAAATGGTGACTGTCCCCATTTATCCTTCCGGTGAACGAGTCCGCGGAGGGGGCGCGGGTGAGCGTCTTTTACGGACAGCACGCCAACACGAATTACATCGACGGCATGAAGCTAGCCGCGGACGGTACCGCAACGAAACCTGGTCTGATCCCCGGTCCTGCCCGAGTTCGGGTGGATCGAAGCAATCACCCAGACGACGGATTTGTCGAACGGGACGTCGAACTCATACCCGGAGAAGAAACTACGCTCAAGATTGAATTTGGCGAGCTCACCTCAACACTGGAAGGTATCGTCACCTGGCGCGGCGAACCCGCATCCGGAGCACTTGTCCACCTGTGGGTCGATACTCCCTGGGGGCCCGAACAACGGGAATCCCGCACAAGGGATGACGGCGCCTACTGGTTCGAGAATCTTCCCGAAGGCATTGCTTCACTTCGAGTCGACTATTGGCGAGATGACACCCTGGTCGCCATGACTATGGTGTCGAACTTTCAACTCATCCCCGAAAATACCACCCGACGCGACGTAGTCGTCTTTGGGACCGCGGGAGTCACCGGGGCGGTGTCCGGGTTGTCGCAAGGACGTTACGCAAACGTAATTCTAATCTCCGGTCATCACTCGCCGGCGGAAATCGAGCGCGCGAGCCAACTCGGCATCTACGCCGGATTCGATCGTCTCGCGATCTGGCCCTGCGACCCTAGCGGCAACTTCACGATTTCCAACCTGGAACCCGGCGACTACACGCTCCTGGCTGAGTCCTACCACGCAAACCGGTTCGAAGAACGCGAAACGATCGCCAGCGCACAAGTCACCCTGACGGCAGATGAGACCACAACGGTTTATCTTCCATAGCGGACCAACTACCAAATTCAATAAAAACTATGCGTCGTTGTTTCGCGCCCGTCAATATTGGCGATTCCGCAATCGACCCTTGTTTCTCATAAACACGACCCACCCGAAATCGAGGGCAACAAGACTGCACAGTCTATAGGAGGAAGGATCGATGAGTGAACCGTTGGCGCCACCGTAGAAACGGAAGACCGGCGAGACATATCCGCGTTTATCCGCGTTCATCCGAAGCTGAATTCGAAAGCAACGCGTGTACGTGAGACGTGTCTGTTGGCGAGTCAGTCCGTGCCCGAATCCGGCACCGGGGAGGCCATCATGAAGCCCATCATCATTTCGTCGGTGGACTTCTGGCCGAAGGTGACGCGCTGGTTGGCGTCGAACCCGCGTTTTTCGGCCATCTCGGGCGAGTTGTCGTACCAAGCCGTGTATTCGACGCGCGTGCCGG
>CAYUZD010000261.1:4092-5036 GCA_964449475.1 uncultured Nitrospirales bacterium | reverse complement strand
ACGGGACGAGCGCATTCCGTTTCGATCAGGCGAGGGAACGAACGTGATAACTCCCCTTCCGCGTGAGTCGCCATGGCCCACCCCCCGACGACGGACGCGGTCGCAACGTAGCGCTGGCCTCCGGCCGGCTGGCCAGAGCCTCGACATGAGACCGTTCGACCCGTCCAGCGTCGGGTCCGTGTTCGGCCAGAGTGGTACGATGTCGGTGGCGGTGAAACCATCGGGGGCGGGCCGGTCACGGCGTACCACTACGGCGCGGGGTTTGATGTGCTGACCGAGGACGACGGGAGCGTGGTGAAGACGCAGATCGGCAACTTGGGCGGGGCGCTCGGGAACGCGGTGTCCGTCGGGGCGTATCGCTACTTCACGCACGATCACCTGGGCAGCGTGCGCGAGGTGCGGGACGACGCGGAGGATATTAAGGCGGCGTTCGCGTACGCGCCGTACGGCGAGTCGTACTTCGGGCAGGAGGCCGCATTCGGCCTCGCGCCGTCGGACATGAACCACGTCGACCGCCGGTTCACCGGCCACCTCTACGACCCCCGCGGCGGGAACTACTGGACCCCGTTCCGGACCTACTCCCCCACCACCGCACGGTGGCTCACGCCCGATCCGCTCGGCATGGTCGACGGGCCGAATATGTATGCGTATGTGGGTGGGAATCCGGTGAATTTTGTTGATCCATTTGGGCTCGAGCATGGATTGTCGCAGATAGCTGCTCAGGCCGTCGATGTTTGGCAGAAGGCGGCCGCCTCTCCATTCACCCTGTACGGATTGGCGTACGGCTATTTCAAGGGTGGCCAATACCAAGGCTGGAATAGCGCTGCGAACGGATTCGAGTTTACGAACGCGAACATCAATGGCGCGACCACTTTTGGAAATACCATCGTGTATGGAAGCGGGAAGAACGACCAACCTACGGCGCGGTTCAATTCGTACCTTCC
>CAYUZD010000261.1:0-4082 GCA_964449475.1 uncultured Nitrospirales bacterium | reverse complement strand
CGATCGCTTTGCGCCGCCGTTCGCGCTGTTGCGACGTGCGCACGAGCGTGAGCACACGTATCAATTCCAACGCGGTTTGGGGATTTATGCCGCGGCTTGGATGGCCTCGAACATCGCAGTTTCAATCATCGGATCCGCGATTACTGGAACCTACGTGTCGCCTCCGCATGAGTTAGCTGCACAATGGAGGGCGGTATACTCGCCTACCCCCAATCCCTGGACAATCTCGGCCTCCCCCTCCGGTCTTGTCGCAGTCCCGTGATGTGGAGCACTAGATTGAGGATACAGGTGGATCAAAGATGTTAAAACGCAGGTTCATAATTCTAGTCTTTGTGATTGGTCTCGGAGCGCTACTAGTGATTGCGCTACCGATGCTTTCCAGCGATCCTTCTACACAACTGACGATTCTGAATTCGACCGACACTGACATCGAAGTTATATTCAGACACCCACAGATTTCTAAATCGGTTTATATCCTTTCGCTCAGGTCTAGGGATCACACCGCGATTTGGCTACCCCCGAGAGACTTTCCCGACTTTCCACAGGCTTACAGCGTGGTTTGTGTCTATGCCGACAAGAGACAACCCTCTCGTTCGTCGATGGGCGAATTGCATTTCGAATTCCCCGGTTCGGGTCATCCCAAACTAATGATTACTGATTCCGGATTCCGCGTGGAGTGGCTCTAAATGCATGCTTACACTTTCGATCACTAAAACATCGACGACCGGGGCCGGCCGTCGTCGCAGGCGCGCGGGTCGCAGAACATCGAGTATTACTACGGCATGGACAACAAGCTCGTGCGGACGGACGCTCGGGACTGGCGGGACTTCGCCTACCAGATCGAGGACACGTACCGCAGGGACGGCAAGCGGCACTACGAGAACCATTTTGCCGGCGCGTCGGGCTGGGGCGGGCTGACGACGGCGTACCACTACGGCGCGGGGTTTGACGTGTTGACCGAGGACGACGGGAGCGTGGTGAAGACGCACATCGGCAACTTGGGCGAGGCGCTCGGGAACGCGGTGTCCGCCGGGGTCACCTGCACTCCAGAAGTTGGTCCACCGAAGAGGTTGGGGATTCCTTAAACTTGGGCCTCTGCAATTTAACGCCTGCCCGCAATATTGACGAAATTCTCGTCGCACCTCCGAGAAATAGTTCAATCCACGTCCTCTCACCCCGACCAGTTTTCAGAGTCGTTCTGTTTAGCAGCACGTCGAGTGGCCAAGTACTCTGAACGTTAGCGATTTGCCTTTCTCGTTTGCGTCAGTCGTGGTTGAAGGCGTGCGCCGCCGCCCTCGAACCCGGTATTCTACGGAGATCGCCGGGGCCAATTCGGGCGTTGGACGACCACTTACCCTTGAGCTCGCCGAAGAGGTCGGGCGAATTTATAACGCGATTAACTCCATCGCGAACCAATTAAGGGAACGATTCGATGCGTTTGTTGTGCGAACCACTCTTGCACTTTGTTCTCGGCGGCGTGATCTTGCTCGTGCTGTCTCGAACGCCCGGGATCCCGTCGGCGGAGACGGGCGTTCCGGACGACGCTAACGTCATCCGAATCGGGGCGGGCGATCTCGCGTGGATACAGGAATCGTGGATGCGCCAGTGGCAACGCCCTGCGACGCGGGACGATCTCGTCGGTGCATTCACCAATTACCTGAAGGAGGAGCTCTTGGCGCGAGAGGCGCGCGCGATGGGTATGGAACGAGACGACACGATCGTGCGGCGACGGCTGGCACAGAAGATGAGCTTTTTCGTCGAAGACACGTTTATTCAGACCGAGCCGGCCGAGGCGGAACTTGAATCCTATTTCGGCGCGCATCGTGATCGGTATCGATCCGAGGCGCGGCTCACGTTTGCGCATGTCTTCTTCGATCCGCAGAAACGAACCGATCCCTTGAGCGACGCCCACGACGCGCTCGGCCCGCTGCGGGTCGCGGGGCGCGAGGCCGCCATCGACGAGATGGGAGATCGACTGATGCTCGATCCCGTGATATCTGATGCGGACAGCCGCGGAATCGACGCGCAGTTTGGGGCGGGGTTTGCCGACGCGCTGCTGGGATTGCCCGTGAGCGAATGGGCGGGGCCGGTGGAATCGGCGTTTGGCGTGCATCTCGTACGCATCGATTCACGGACGGATCCCCGCACGCTCCAACTCGAGGAGGCTCGCTCGCGCGTCATCGACGATTGGCAGCGTGACCAACAGCGAACCCGAATCGCTGCGTTCTTCGGAGAGTTGATCGAAAAGTATCGTGTGGAAATCGATCCCGACGTGCGCGGCATGGTTGGGCCGCTGGACGAGCTCATCCCGCAATCCATCAACATCGGCATCCAGGACGTCCGATGATTCGCCGCCAAGTTACGTTTTACGCGCTTGCGGCCATTCTCGCGGCACTCGCGACGCGCGCCGGGGCCCATGAGTTTCAACCGGCATGCCTCGACTTGCGCGAAACGCACCCGGGCGTGTTTTCCGTTCGATGGAAGGTACCCATGGTCGGCGACGTGCGCCTTCCAGTCGCACCCGAGTTTAGCGGAGTTGAAAACTCGCCCACTCCGATTGAGACCAGAACGGTGTTGGGCGCGGCCATCGATGCGTGGACGCTCACGGCGCCGTCGATGCGCGGTCAGTCATTGCGTATCCGCGGGTTGGAACGGACGATGACGGATGCGTTCCTTCGCGTGACGTTTCTGGACGGCGAGGTTTGGACGGCTCAACTGACTCCTCGATCGACCACGGTAACGATTCCTGCCGCAAGGGCGGAAACGCAAGTTAACTCGGATGCACCACGCAAGCCTAGGCTGCTCCACGTCGCGGCGTTTTGGGGGATGGCGTGTCTTTCAGCGGCATTCGCACGGCGTGGCCGCTCCCTGACGATTACGGCCGCCACGTACGCGACCGGCATAGGCGCATCGTACGTCGTGATGCGCGCCGTGGCGGCCTGGCATGTCTTGTGGTGAACTTGCGTGATCCCCGCATTCTCGGGAACATGGGCCGCGCCCGCGGTCCCGACAACGAACGCAATCGCCGCCTTGAGTTTCCAAGGCTTCCGGCCCGCCTCTACTCCGGGGGTGTGTACCAAATCGGCGAGGTGTAAGCTCGTTCAGCGCTGCTCATGGGAACGCGTGAATCCATTTCAATCCCGAACTTCTTCGCGTCGTATGCCGTCCATCTCGGCGTCGGAATCTCGATGACCCGGGCGTAGTAGAACGCCCGCTGTTCCGGATCGAAATCGGGATCCGTCCACACGGCGGCCAATTCGGATGCGCCGATCGTGTTCGTCCACGTCGCGTTCGCCGCGTCAACGGTGTTGCCGACGTCGGGTAATTTGCCGTGTGCGTCGGGTTCGCGGCCGCCGGACCAGGCGACGTCGTACACCTTCTCGTGCAGCTTGCGTTTGCTGTCCATCCATCCTTTGACGACCTGGATCCGGTCAAGATTCCCGCTCATCGGGTCCTTCATCGCGGCGGCGAGAAAACTGGGTGCCTTGCCCGACGGCGCGGTGCGAAGGTCACCGCCCATGGGAACTCCCTTCTCGTACCCGATCGTTGCGGGTTGACGCACAGTGGCGTCCGCGGCGACAAAATTCCACCCGCCGAAGAAGCGCACTGCGATGCGCGAGCCTGTGGTCGCGTAGACCTCCTTGCGCAACATGGCGTCGAAGATCGACTCTCGGGTGTTTTCCTTCGCCCATACCGCGGCATATCCGGACGCGAGCATCTCCCAGCCAATCACGTCGATGGAGGGGTCGGATTTATAGCTGATGGAAACGTGGCTCCAACGATGAGGACTGGGCTCGAGCAGCGATACCTTCCCGAAGTAGTTGTCCTCCTCGACGGCGGACAGTCCGACGTGGGAATCGGTGCTTCCGACCATCCCGAACTTGTACGGGTTCGTACCCAGCTTGTCCTCGAAGCGCAGTCCTCGCTTGAGCGCTTCCCGCGCGTACTCATACTGGAACATGTCGTCCGTGTGCTTGATGAGACCATTGAGATTCATGCGGTCCCAGCGGCCGAAGTCGGCGAACTCGTCGTTGGGCGAGAGGAAGGGATGCGCTTCGCTGTCACCCTTCTGTTGCGTGACT
>CAYUZD010000260.1:0-5057 GCA_964449475.1 uncultured Nitrospirales bacterium | reverse complement strand
AGGAATGGCCGTCTCGGGGCCGCAAGGCCCTAGACAGAACTCGGCTTACAGGCCGACTCGACAGGATCGATGGCCCGCCGCAGCGGAAACGGCCGCGGCGGGCCTACCTGCTTTCTGCCGGGAGCAGCCAATCAGAATTGGCAGTTCCCGTCGACCCCCGGTCCGCGCCCTCGAATTGTTTGGGTATCCGCCGGCCCCGGAGGGGCGAGAGAAGTGTATCGGAGCGTCGAGTCCGTCGACTGTGCCGTCCCTCCGGGACTCCAAGTAGCGGACACTGATCTACCCAGCGCTCACGCGCTGGGCTATTCTATTTCGTCCCTCCGGGACTTGGAGGAAGCGTAAGGTGCGTGTTTCCGAAGCGGAGATGAATATCGAAGATTCAACGAGTCGGCCCGGTAGGACAGCCCGATCTTGTATCAGAACGGCCAGACCAGCGGCGCGAGGCCGACGACGATGGCGCCGGAGGTGAAGTTCAGGGGCAGGCCCACACGCGTGAAATCTGAGAACTTGTAACCGCCGGGGCCGTAAACCATCAAGTTCGTTTGATATCCAATCGGGGTGGCGAACGCCGCCGAGCCAGCCATCATGATCGTCATGATGAACGGCATCGGGTTCACTCCAAGCGTCTCCGCCGCCGACAGCCCGATCGGAAACATCAACGCCACGGCTGCGTTATTGGTGACGACCTCCGTGACCACAGTCGTAATCAGGTAGACGGCAATCAACACCATCCACGGGTTTTCCCCGGCAATGCCCATCATCCATTCGGCGGTCATTTTCGCGGCACCGGACTCATCGAGCGCGCGTTCGAATCCGAGTGCGCACGCGATGATGACGAGCAACGGCCCGTTCACGCTCAGCCGCGCCTGCGTCACCGTGCAGCAACGAAAAACCACCATGAGGCACGCCGCCAGCGCCGCGGCCTGCAACATGTCCAGCCAGCCGAAGCTCGCGGTGACGATCATACCCGCCAGGATCGTCAGCGCATAGGGCGCGCGGTGGTGTTGCCGCGGCGTCGAGTCCTCCAGCATGCTCACGAGGAAAAAGTCGCGCGAATGCCGGTAGTTCTCCACGAAGTTCGGGTCCGCCTCGACAAGCAGCGTGTCGCCCGCGCGCAATCGGATGTCGCCCAGTTTGCTGCGGATGCGTTCGCCCTGCCGCGCGACGGCCAACACGGCCGCGTTGTAACGTGTGCGGAACTGTCCCTCGCGGATCGTCTGACCCACATTGGGATTGCTGTTGCTTACGACGGCCTCGAACAACCGGCGGCGGTACCTGGGCGAATCGAGCTTGAATATCTGGTCCGTCGCGGGAGCCAGGCCGCGCATGTTTTGCAGGTCCTTCACCGCCTCCACGACGCCAACGAAGATCAGCCGATCGCCTGCTTGCAGCCGTTCCTCGGGGCCCACTGCTACGATGCTGTCGCCGTGCCGCTCGATCTCCGCGAGATACGTCGCTTGTAGCCGGCGCAATCCCGCTTCTTCGATGGTCTTGCCGACGAGCGGGCTGCCGGGCTGCACCATCATCTCGACCGTGTACTCGCGCGGGTTCGACAGCGACTCGATCGACGACGTCCGCATCGGTAACAAGCGCGGGCCGAAAATGATGAGATAAATGCAGCCCGCAATCGTCGCGGGCACGCCGAGCCAGGCGGGATCGAACATGTGCAGCGATTCGAGATCAGTCTGCGCATCAACCAATCCGCTCACGACCAGGTTGGTGCTCGTGCCGATGAGGGAGCAGAGTCCGCCGAGGACGGTTGCAAAACTCAGTGGCATCAGCAGCTGGGAAGGACGCAGGTGAATTTTCTTCGCCCAATCTGTCACGACCGGGATAAACATCGCCACGAGCGGCGTGTTGTTCAGGAACGCGCTCATCCCGGCTAGCGGAAAGACCAGACGCGTCAGCGCCCCGCGGTGCGTCTTGGGAAGGCCGAGTACGCCCCGCGCGATCCACTCCACCGCCCCCGTCTCGCGCAGTCCGGCGACCACCAGAAAGAGCGCCGCGACCGTGAGCATCCCGGTATTCGAGAAGCCCCGGACCGCGTCGCCGATGCTCACGACGCCGACTTGCCAGAGTCCATCCACTCGCGTGGGTACGAGGACCATGGCCGTTAGTGCCGAGACGGCGGCTGCCTCCGGCGGAATGCGGTTGGACGCAAGCAGCAGGAGAAATGCAACAAGTATCAGTAAAACCAAGACGGCCGACATGCCAGTCACCTAAATCTCGACTAAAGTTATCAGCTTACTCAGGTTTAGTGCAACCTGGCTGGTTTTACGGTTCGGTCTTTTTCCGTCGCCTGCGAGACTGGCACGTAGTTACGGCATTCTTGGTTTTTACGTGCCAGTTCTGTAGAATTCCGTCCATAGAGGCGCGCTGGGGCGGGGTCCGGCGCGGTAAATTGACTGGAAAATCGCTCATGGCTGGCCGGGCTGGCACTGGTGAACCGAAGGGGGCCGCATCGTCGTCGGTTCCGTCTGTGAAGATGACCGTTACGCTGCCGCGCGAAGTGGCGGCGTTCCTGCGCTGGAAGGCGGAGGTCGAGGGACTGAAACGGGACGAGTTGCTCCGGAAGATTATCGTCCATTACGCCAAGCGGCTCCGGAAGGAAGACTTCCGCACTCCGCCCATCGAGGACTAGCCAGTCGCGCACACGGACCGGGTGAAATTGCACGGGCCGGCGGCTATTTGCTAGACTCTGGCCTCTCTTCGCACGCCCTCGGCGGCGTCGCGATTCTCTGGAGGATTGGAAAGTGAATACGTATGTCCCGAAGCGGGACGAGATACACCGCAAGTGGGTCGTGCTCGACGCCGAAGGCAAGGTGCTTGGGCGCGTCGCGGCGCAAGCGGCCGCCATCCTGCGCGGCAAGCACAAGCCGAGCTACACGCCCCACCTCGAGTGCGGCGATAACGTGATCATCGTCAACGCGGCGAAGGCGCGCGTCACCGGCAAGAAGTTCACCGAGAAGGTGTACAACTACCACACGGGCGCGATCGGCGGCATCAAGGAAACGACCTACAAGGAAATGCTGGAGAAGCACCCGACGCGCGCGATGACGCTCGCGATCAAGGGCATGCTGCCGAAGAACTCGCTCGGCCGCTCGATGTTGACGCACCTGCGCGTGTACGCCGGGGCCGATCATCCGCACAGCGCGCAACAACCGGCAGCCCATCCGCTCAGCTGAGCGTACTGAGGAGTCACTTCGTTGATCGATTCGAACACCAAAGAGCGCGTCGCGATCGGCCGCCGCAAGGAATCCAGCGCGCGCGTACGGATCAAGCCCGGCTCGGGCCGCATTCTGGTAAACGGCAAGCCGATTCGTGAATACCTCCAGCGCGACACCCTCGTGATGATCGCCAACCAGCCGTTCGATGCGACGGAGACGAAGAACAAGTTCGACGTCCGCGTCCGTGCCGAGGGCGGCGGTCTCACCGGCCAGGCGGGCGCCATTCGCCTCGGCGTCGCGCGCGCGCTCGTCGAGTTCGACGAGAAGTACAAGCCGATGCTCCGCCGCGCGGGCCTGTTGACGCGTGACGCGCGCGCCGTCGAACGCAAGAAGTACGGCCAGCCGGGCGCCCGCAAACGGTTCCAGTTCTCAAAGCGCTAATCCGTCCCAGTTTCTACGAATTGACGGGCGATCCTCCGGGATCGCCCGTTTCATTTTCAGCCCGGGCGTCCCGTCCGCATTGCCGCGACGGCGCAGGTGTGTTAGACTGGCGTCCAAGTTCGGGTTTGCTTATTTCGCCCGGATTGCGGGGGTTCCATCGCGGGGGCGGTGGAAGCGGGGGAGTACATTCTCGTCCGTTCCGTCTCTTGTGTCGGCACCGCCTCATCCGGACCGTGTTGCGTGGGAGGGGGACGATGCGTGTTGCCATTCTGAATCCGATGTTCGGCAAGGACTTCACTAAGTCCGCCCGCTGGTTCGCGCGATCGCGCGGACGCGTGCAGCGGCACCCGGACTACCTTGCATACTGCGCGGCGGCCGTCGAGCAGGCGGGGCACACGCTGCTGTTCGTGGACAATCAGGCGCAGAACCTTCCGTCGGAAGTGTTCGTGCACGATCTCAAGCGATTCCAGCCCGACATGGTCGTGTGTCAGACGAGCACGCCGTCAATTTACTCCGACATCAAATCGGCCAAGCTGTTCAAGCAGGCAACCGGCGCGATGACGGTCTTCGTCGGTTCGCACTCGTCCGCCGTGCCCGAGGAATGCCTGACCGACGCGGCGGGTGCGGTCGATGCCTGCGCGGTCGGTGAATTCGACTACACGGTCCGCGATCTGGCGAACGGCGTCCCGCTGAAGGACTGCGCGGGGTTGGTCCGCTGGAACGACGGGTCGATCGCGCGCAATCCTGACCGCGCGTACATCGAGAACCTCGACGAGATGCCGTTCCCCGCGTGGCACCATCTCAACATCTACGACTACCGCGACGGCGCGAAGTTGTATCCGTTCCTGACCTCGATCACCGGGCGCGGCTGCCGGTACCGCTGTTCGTATTGCCAAATTCCGCAGGTGATGAATGGCCACCGGTACCGCACGCGCAGCGTCGAGAACGTCGTCGACGAAATGGAGTACAACCTTCGCCTGTTCCCCGATCTCAAGGAGATCATGTTTGAGGACGACACACTGACGATGCGGGTCGCGCGCGACCGCCTGATCGCGTTGTGCGAGGAAATCATCCGGCGCGACCTGCCGCTGTCGTGGAGCGCAAATGCCCGCGTCGATCTGAACGATCTCGAGACGCTGCAACTGATGAAGCGGTCCGGCTGCCGAATGCTGTGCGTCGGGTTCGAGTTCGGCGACCAGGAAATCCTGAACAACACGAAAAAGGGCACAACCGTCGAGCAGATGTACACCTTCGCCGAGAACGCGGCGCGCGCCAAGCTGCGCATCCACGGCTGCTTCATGTTCGGCGGGCCGGGCGAAACGGCCGAGACCGCGAAAAAGACGATCCAGATGGCCGAGGAACTACCGATCGACACCGCGCAGTTCACCGGCGTGGTCGCGTATCCCGGCACGTCGTACTACAAGTGGGCCAAGGAGGCCGGGGTGCTCA
>CAYUZD010000259.1:0-5060 GCA_964449475.1 uncultured Nitrospirales bacterium | reverse complement strand
GTGCTCGCCGTAGAACGCGCCCTGCGGCCGCATCATCTGGCCCCAGGCGGCGTCGTTGCCGATGATGCCGACGATGGGATAGTTGAAGCGCACGGCGGTGTCGAACTCGAACCCGTTCAGGCCGAACGAGCCGTCGCCGTAGATGACGAGCACCTTGCGGCCGGGGAAGGTCTCCTGCGCGGCGAGGGCGAAGGGCGCGCCGACGCCGAGCGTGCCGAGCGGGCCCGGATCCATCCAGAGGCCGCGCTTGGGGATCGGGACGACCTTGGCCGACTCGGCCACGATGTCGCCGCCGTCGCCGATGACGATCATCTCGTCGTCCTCCGCGACGAAGTCGGCGACGTCCTTGCAGAAGCGCGACGCCTCTATGGGCACGTTGGCCGAAGCCTGTTTGCCCGCGAGCTTGGCTTCGAGCGCCTGTTCCTGCGCGCGGAGTTCCTTGGCGTAGGCGGAGTGGTCGATCTTGATGCCTTCCTCGGTCGCGACGCGGACCATCTCGTCGAAGCTGCACGCGAGGTTGCCGACCAGCGCGACGTCCGCGTCGCGGTTCTGGCCGACGAGCAGGTTGTCCATTTCGAGCTGGATGATTTTCGCGCCGTCCGGGATGTCCTTGCCGAACTTCATGCGGAAGTCGAGGATGCAGCCGGCGAGCACGATCACGTCGCAATGCTTGATGGCGTCGCGCCGCGTGCGGTTGAAGAGGAGCGGCGAGTCGTTCGGGATGGTGCCGCGGCCCATGCCGTTCGCGTAGGCCGGGATCTTGGTCGCGCTGAGGAACCGTTGCAGCGGCTCCTGCGCGATGGACCACTTCACGCTGGTGCCCGCCATGAGCATGGGTCGCTTGGCCGACGCGAGAATTTCGAGCGCTTTGCGCACCTCGCCCGATTGCGGCGTAACGAGCGGGGGCGCGGTGCGGATGGCCGGATAGCGTACGTTAATTTCGTTCACGTCGTTCATCAGGATGTCCATCGGGATTTCGAGGAACACCGGGCCGGGGATGCCGGTCACCGCGTGGCGCACGGCGATTTCGATGTATTCCGGGATGCGCTCGGTGTCGTAGCACGCGCCGGCCCATTTGGTGATCGGTTTCATCAGCGCGACGTGGTCCATCTCCTGCAGCGAGCCGCGGCCGAGGTTGGCGAACGGCCCCTGGCCGCCGATGACGAGGATGGGCGAATTCGCGCGCCAGGCGTTCGCGACACCGGTCACGCAGTCGGTGACGCCGGGGCCGGCGGTGACGACGGCGATGCCGACCTTGCCGGGGTTGAGGCGGCTCCACGCGTCGGCGGCGTGTGTGGTGGCCTGTTCATGGCGGACGTCGATGACCTTGATGCCCTGCTCGCGGCAACCGACGTAGATGGGCATGATGTGGCCGCCGCTCAACGTGAAGATGCACGTCGTCCCCATTTTCTTGAACGCGCGGCCCGCCAGAATCCCGCCGTGTGGCATGATGATCTCCCGAATGTGACGCCGAAGCATGGAACCCTGCGCGAATCGGCAGGAACCGCACATGGTACCCGCGCGCGGATGCGGAGTAAAGCGGGGACGGGGCTCGAGTGTAAGTACAGGCTTAAGCTGGAATTCGATTAAGCCTGCCACCCGACGTAAACACGCCTAAGCTGGAATTCGCTTAGGCGTGGCACCCGACTTGTGGTGTGTTGTTACTGCTGTTGTGCGCCGCCGCCTTGCGAGTTCATGAAGTCGGCGATGGTTTGCGCTTCGGTGGCATCGATCTTGCCGTCGGCGCTGGCGTCGACCATCGGGAAGAACTGCTTCAATTGTTCCGGCGCCTCTTCCATCGTAATGCCGCCGTCCTTGTTCTGGTCGAGCATCATCATGACCTGCGCGGCCGTGATGCCGCCCGCGGCCGGCGCGGCGGACGCGGTCTGCGCCGAGGGCGTCGAGGACGTGCGCTTGCCGGAGACGAGGATCTCGCCGTCGGTGAAGATCTCTTCGCCCTCGAAGGTCTCACCGTCCACGATGAACTCGAACACGAGTTCGTCCTCGCTGATCGTGGGGATTTGCGCGTGGATGCGCAGCGAGCTCATGGTGTCGCCGATTCGTTTATATTCGACGCTCTTGGACTCGAAATTGCCGATCGCGGCGTTGAGATACGCGTGCAGGCGTTCGTCCACGACGGCGAGCGTCATCTTTGCCGGCGCGGTCTCGCCGCCCATCGTCACTTCGATGTCCCAATCGCCCACGACAGGGGCCGGATCGTCATACGCGGCCTGCACGAGTTTCGTCGTGTCCACGTACTTGCCCGTGATTGGAATTTCGCCGAGCGACGTCTCGACCGTGCCCGCGAAGGTCATTTTTTCGCGGTCCACCTTCACGCGGACGCGTCCGCCGCGCTCGGTGACGTACGGGATCTGCACGCGCCAGAACATGTCGTCGCCGCGCAACTGGAGCGGCACGAACCCTTCCGCGTCGATGCCGTCGCGGCCGCCGCCGCCGACCGCCGCGCCCATCAGCCGGCCGTCCTCGAGCTTCACGCGGAATTCGCCGTCGATGCGGGTGCCCTGGAACTCGGTGTATACTTCCCAGTCGCCGACGAGCGGCATCATGAGCGCTTCACGCTCGGCGATCTCCGCGGCCGAGACCTTCTGTCCCTTGATGTCGAGCGGGCCGAACGGCGAATCCGCCTGGCCCGAGAACGTCTCGCCGTTGACGGTGACTGCGATCGCGAGGTCGGCCGGGCCGAACTTGATCTTGAAGCTGAGGATGTTGTTCTCGAACTTGACGTCCTCGGCCGGCTGGTCGCCCTGCGGCGACCCGAGCAACAGCCCGAGCACGCCGCCTTCCTGCGTGACGAGCATGTCCATGTTCCGTTCCTGTCCGGCAGCGACGATGGTCGCGCGCCACGGGCCGACGATCACGTCCGCATTCTGGGCGCTGGCCGGGCCGACGGCCGCGACGAGGAGCGCGGCCACGAGGGAGTAAAGTGCACTTCGACGCATGATGTGAGGTTCCTTCGCGTGTGGTGGGCGGACCCGGGACAAAGCGGCCGCGGACCGCAAGAGTTGAGTGCCGAAGACCCTAGCACGTAATCGCACCGCGCCGCCAAGGGACGCGGTCCGTGCGGATTACACAAACACCGTATCGGCGGCGGGGTTCCGGCGGGGATCGGCGTCCGGAAACGTGGGTTATCCACAGCGTATCCACAGGGCTGGGCGGTGCGAAGCAAACCAGAACGAAACAAAAACTGCACGAGATATGCCACAAACTGAGCATAATTAGCACTTTGAGTAGCAGCGCGATGTTTTTGGGGGTGAACGAGCGGGTGGCCTGTCGAGAGTTTTCCACCGGAGCATTCCCGCCGGATCCGCTGCAACTCTGGTCGCTGGGCCGCCTGAAACGGCGTGAACCCCGGCTGGCGCAAAACCCGGCGGCCAGTTTTGGTATTGTATTGGGCGGGGGAAACGCTTGACGGACGCGCCGGGGCGTGCCCTGCGTTCGGCGCGGAGTGGGGGAGCATGTCCGAAGGGAACGGCAGAAACGGATCCGTCCTGCTGATCGACAACGATCCCGGACTCCGCGACGTGCTGGGCGATTACCTCGATGCGCGCGGGTTCAGCGTGCACGAGGCGGAGGACGCGGCGCAGGGATTGCAGCAGTTTCGCGCGGCGCATCCGGCCGTGGTGTTTCTCGATTCGGGCATGCCGGAAGAAGACACGAGCGACATTCTGCTCGCGCTGGCGAAGGAAGCGCCGGACGTCCCCGTGGTGATCATCCTGCGCGACGGCGAACCGCCGCAGCGCATTGGCAAGATTGAGCTCGACGCGTACGAAGTGTTGTCGCGTCCGGTGACGAACGCCTCGCTCGAACACGCGGTGCGTCACGTCCATTTCCAGTCGCGCTTGACCGACGCATCACGCGCGCACCTTCGCTACCTCGAACGCCGCAATGTGCAGCTCGACGTGCGGCTGCACGAACTCGAGAAGCTGGGGCTCGACTTGCAACGCGAGAACCGGCAGCGCGCGAAGACCGAAGAGGCGATCCTGCGCAAGATGCGCGGGCGCGAGGAGACGGAGGGCCGGCTGCGGACGATCCAGGCGGCGTTCGACGGCGCGGGCGATCCGATCCTGATCACGGACGCGCAAGGCGCGCTCATTTATGCGAATGCGGCGTTCGATCGGGCGTTCGGCGCGGGCGTGTCGGGCAAGCAATACGACTTGCGCCGGGTTTTCGTGAATCCTTCGGTGGCGACGAACATGCGCGAGAACGTCGCGACGCTGGGCACGTTCAGTTGCGAGGTCGAGATGGTGGCCGCGGGCGGGCGCCAGTTTCCGGCGCTGGTGCGCGCGAGCACGATTACTGAGGAGGCCGGCGCGTCGACGAGCCGGCTGTTCATCTTCACGGACATCACCGAGCAGGAGCAGCTGCGGCGGCAGGCGTACCACGACGCGCTGACGGGGCTGTACAGCCGGCGGCATCTGACCGATCAGCTCCGGCAGAGCATGAGCCTTGCGCGTCGCCACGGCCATCCGCTGAGCCTGTGCCTTTGCGACCTGGACAAGTTCAAGCAGATCAACGACACCTACGGGCATAACATGGGTGACAAAGTGCTCGAGGCGTTCGCGAACGTGATCCGCGAGGAAATCCGGACGGAAGACATCGGCGGGCGGCTCGGCGGCGACGAGTTCTGCATCATCTTCCCGTACGCGCACGCGGAGACCGCGGCGATCTGCCTCGAACGCATTCGGCGCAAATTCGAGCGGATGAAATTCGAGACGGAGGACGCCAAAGTGTTCAACGCGTCAGCGACGTTCGGCGCGGCGGACATGCTACCGGTGGACATCGCGCAGGAGGCCTTTATGGAGCTCGCCGACCAGTCGCTGTACGCGGCGAAGGAACACGGGCGGAACTGCGTGGTCGCGAACGGGAAGAAGATGGGCTGACGCGGCGTTGCGTTCGGCGGTGTTCAACCGTCAGGCTATGTCCCCGATGAGCGAGGAACCACCGAAGGCGTCCGATCTGGACGCGTTGCGCGCGGAACTGCGCCTGAGCACGTCGCCGGCCGTTCGTTACTTCTACATCGCGATCGGATCGATCGCGTT
>CAYUZD010000258.1:0-5105 GCA_964449475.1 uncultured Nitrospirales bacterium | reverse complement strand
ACGACTTCGCGCGCGTGGACGCGATGCGGAGTTCGTACATCGCGTTCACGGATTGGGACAGCGCGGTGGACGAGATTGCGCGGATGGAAAAGATCAAGAAGCGGGACATCGTGCGCGTCGCGAACAAGTATTTCGGCGGCGGGTATGTGTCCGGCCGGCGGCTGGACGAGCAACAGGAGATCCCGTCGATCGTGAAGCCGCAGATCGACGCGGTGAGCATCGACCCGTCGCGGCAATCGGAGTTCGCGCGGCAGATCCTGGCGATGCACGTGGACCCGATCGAGCCCGTGTTCGTGAATCCGGCGACGGACTACACAGTCGTCGAGTACCCAGAGGGCGTGAAACTGTACTACTCGCCGAACCCGCTGAACGACCTGTTCTCGTTCTCGATCCTGGTGGAGTTCGGGACGTTCGAGGACAACAAGATCGGCGTCTCGACGTCGTTGCTGGACAAATCGGGCACGGCGCGGTTCAGCGCGGAGGAGTTGAAGAAGGAGTGGTACAAGCTGGGGACGGACGCGTCGGTGAGCGCGGGGGACAACGAGTCATTCATCCGCATCGCGGGGCTGGACGAGAACTTCGAGGAGTCGCTTTCGCTGTTGCTGGAGTGGGTCCGCGAGCCGAAGACGGACGACGAGACGCTGGAGACCCTCAAACAGATCATCCTGGTCAGCCGGGAGGACGAGAAGAAGGATCCCGGCAGCCTGAGCCGGGCGCTGAGCCAGTTCGCGCGGTACGGGGACGAATCGAGCTATCTGCGCCGGCTGCCGTCGGACGAGTTGGAGGGGATGACGGCGGACGAACTGCTCGGCGTGATTCGCGGGTTGCTCGGGTACAAGCACGTGATCGCGTACACCGGTTCGTTGCCGCTGGAAGAGGTACAGAAGATACTGGCGAAGCATCATCCGTTGCCGGACGACCTCAAGGATCCGCCGCCGTACCGGTTTCTGCGGTCGCGCGAGGCGGCGAGCACGGAGATTCTGTTCTTCGACAAGGAGATGGCGCAGGCGCAGGTGCGGCTGGAGTATCCGAGCGGGCGGTACGACGAGGGCATGCGGCTGCCGGCGGAGTTGTACAACAGTTATTTCGCGGGCGGCATGTCGGGGATCGTGTTCCAGGAACTGCGCGAGGCGCGGGCGCTGGCGTACTCGGCGGGCGCGCTGTACCACGTAGGCACGCGGATCGATGACGAGAACCTGATGATCGGCGCGATCGGGTGTCAGGCGGACAAGACGCCCGAGGCGGTGGCCGCGTTCATCGATCTGTTGGACAACCTGCCGGAGTCGAAGGAGCGCATGGACGAAGTGCTGACGTCGATGGACAACCAGTACCGGACGTCGAAACTGGGATTCCGCGACGTGATCGGCGCGGTGCGTGCCTGGGAGAAGTTGGGGCTTGCGCCGGATCCGCGCAAGGCGGAGTTCGAGGCGTTGCAGCATGCGGGCCTGGACACCGTGCTCGCGTTTCACCAGGAGCGCGTGAAGGGCCGGCCGAAGCTCGTGTCGATCGTGGGTGATAAGAACCGGATCGACATGAACGCGATTAGTGAGTTCGGCACCGTGACCGAGGTGGGTGTGTCGGATTTGTTCGTCGACTGATCTGGCTATCGGCGGCGGAGATTGTGTCGTCGCACATCCCGCTCCTCGCAATGACGGAGGAGGTCGGCGTGTCGGATTCGTTCGTCGACTAGCGACCGTACAGGCTCAAGCACGCCCCGCTTGAGCCTGCCACACTTCCGGAGGTCAGACACGCTGGCGATCGGCGGAGTAGATCTTCGAGATGGCGGCCTGGATGGCGCTGATCGTGGCGACGGCAGGGCGCACGCGGCGTTCCGATGCGCGTTCGACGTCTTCGATCGCGATGAGGTCGAGCGGGTTTTCCATGGCGACGACGAGTTCGTCGCCATGCTCCCGGACGGGGATGCACATGTGCATCTCGGCCAGGCGGCCGCTGATGAGCCGGGCCGCCTTCGTGTCGATGGAGCCGGACTCGAGCTTGAGGAATTTGAGGCCGCGCTGGCGCGCGACGGCTTGGGCGACTTCGATTTCCTTCATGTGGCCGAGGGAGACGAGGATCTCGCCGAGGCGGCGGACCGGGCGCTCGGACTGCTGCACGGAGAGCGCGTGGTCGAGTTGTTCCTTTGAGATCGCGCCGGCGTTAAGGAAGATTTCACCGAGCATGTGGCGTGCGTCTTCGAGCGCCTCGTAATCGGGCGCCAGCACCTCGGTCTCCTCGATTTCGAGTGCGGGCTCGGCATCGGCGTGCATTGAACGGGTGGTTGCGGGCCGATCGTCGAGCTTGGCCTTCAGCGTGCGAATTTCTTCCTCGGCCGCTTCGCGCTCGCGCAGGGCGTCGGCCAGTTGCGTGGCCAGTTGCGACTTCGTGCCTTTGGCGCGCTCGCGCTGCAGATCGTTTTCCAGTGTCGCGGCGCGCTGCTTCAGTTTTGACACTTCCTCGGTGAGCGGTCCGAGTTTGGATTCAAGGTTGGCCGCGTGCTCCGCGGCGTCCTGGGCCGACATCCATTTCGACTGAAGTTCGTCGAACTGCGCGCGGAGCTTGCGCTCGGACTCGGCGGTGTCGCGGGCATGACCGCGAAGTTCGTCGAGTTCACCGGCCAGATCGCGATTCTTGAGTTCGAGAGACTCGATCCGCGCCTGCGCCTGTTGCACGGCCTCGCCGCGCGTGGCGACTTCGTCGTCGAGTTCCTGCGCGTTCTTTTCGAGCCGGGCGGCTTCCTTGCGCGCCTGGTCGAGGTCGGCTTCGAGCGTTTCGATCCGGTGGGCGGACTCAGTCAGGCGGGTATTGGCGGTGGCGAGCTCGTCCGCGACGCGCTGCGTGTCCTGCGACTCGAGTTCCTGAACGCGCGCGGTGAGTTTGGATTCGCGCGCGGCCGCGGCGTCGAGCTTCTCGCGAAGTTCGGCGACACGCTGCTGTTCGGCCTGTGTGGCCTGTTTGTATTCGTTGACGGTGGTTTCGAGTTCGGCGACGCGGCGGCGCGCGGCCTGTCCGGCCTGGAGCGCTTCCGCCTGTTCCTTGTAAGCCTGTTCAATTTTGCGGAGTTTCTTGTGCGCCTTCTCGGCTTCGAGGAGGAGGGCCGCCTGACGATCGACTTCGCCCTGGAGCGTGACGCGTTGCTCCTCGAGCGACGCGATCTGTTCCTTGAGCGCGGGCGCGTTACCGGCGACTTCCTCGAGTTGGGCGATGCGGGCGCGCGCGGCATCGAGTTCTTTCGCGGCGGCCTGGCCGGCGCCGTTGGATTCCTTGAGCGCGGTCTGGAACGCCTTGAGCCGCTCGGCGGTTTGACCGGTGAGTGACGAGGCCGTCTGGGTCAGCGCCGATTCGCGCGATTCGAGTTCGCGCAGGGCCGCGTGCATTTCGCGGATGGTGTCCTGGATGGAGGCGTGGCCTTCGGAGACGGCGGCCTGCTGCCGCGCGAGCGTGGCTTCTAGCTCGTCGATGAGTTGCTGCTCGACGGAGGGTCCCATGACCTGCTCCCCGGCCTAAACGGTTTTCGTGAAAGGAGTTACGAAGGACACATCCGCCCGGTGTAGGCCCCATCCCCCGAGACGAGCCTGCGAAACTCCCTGAATGCACGCAAGAAAATTATACGAGCAATCCGAAAAACCGTCAACAATTGATCGCGATAGGCCCGTGATACTGGAAGGCGTAACCCGTTTGTTCAGAGTGACTTAGGGGTTCACGATTCCTTGTCGCGATCGACTATTTCGCCAGGGAGGGTGCTGGTGCCCGGCCAGAGTTTTCGGCCGGGATAGATGGACGTGTTGATGCCGGTGTGGACGCCGTCGCCGATGACGGCGCCGAACTTCCGGCGGCCGGTATCGACGAGTTCGCCTTTGACCATGCTGCGGTGGTTCTTGCCGTCGTGGCGGAAGTTGGCGGTGATGGTGCCGCAGCCGATGTTGGCGTCTTCGCCGACGATGCTGTCGCCAATGTAGCTGAGGTGCGGGACCGCGGCGCCGTTCATGAGGATGGAGCACTTGATCTCGCTGGCCTGTCCGATTTTGCAGTCGTTGCCGATGGCGGAGTATGGGCGGATCCACGCGTTGGGTCCGATGGTGCAGTTCTCGCCGATGATGGCGGGCCCGTCGATGACGACGCCGGGCCGGATGACGGTGCCCATGCCGATCGAGACGGCGCCGTTGATGTGTGCCGCGGGACTCACTTCGCCGTCGATGCGCGCGGCGAGGAAGGAGTCGAGATAGAACGTGGTGGCTTCGAGGAGGTGCCACGGGTAGCCGATGGGGATCCAGTAGCCGTTCGCTTCGACGACGCGGAACGCGCGCGCATCCGCGAGCGCCTGGATCGCGGACGTGATCTCGATCTCGCCGCGTACGGACGGTTTCGTCTTCTTCAGAATCGCGAACACATCTGGCGAGAACTTGTAGGCGCCGATGTTGGCGAGACGTGGGGCGAGTTCGGAAGGCTTCTCGACGATGCGCACGGCGTTGTGGTGCGGATCGACGTCGTAGACCCCGAACTGGCGCGGATCCTCGATCACGCGCGCAAGCCCGCCCTGCGGGATCTTGGAGAGCGCCGCGAGATCGTTGCGATCGTAGAGGTCGTCGCCGTTGAGCACGAGGAAGGGTTCGGCGAGCCGTCCCGCGCACTGGAGCAGCGCGTGGCCGGTGCCGAGTTGTTCCTTCTGTTCGACGTAGTCGATGGCGAGGCCGTCATAGGCCGGGCCGAACCGTTCGCGGATCATGTCGCCGCAGTACCCGATGACGACAACGACGCCGTCCACGAGGCCCTTCAGCGAATCGAGTTGGTGCGCGAGGATGGGGCGGTTGGCGACCGGTAGTAGCGGCTTGGGCCGGGTGAGCGTGAGCGGGTAGGTCCGCGTGGACTTGCCGGCGGCGAAGATAACGGCTTTCATTGAGTTTCCCCGGGCGTTGCGCTGAACCCCCGTGCGCAGTTTATCACCCGGACGTGCACGGATGGGAGGCTGCGTCGGGGATCGCTTGGGCGACGAGATTCCCGCCTTCGCGGGAATGACAATGTAGAGTGAACTGGAGGAGTCAGAGGTTTCGGGAACGGAGGATCGAGATGAGCAGGCCGAGTCCGATGACGCCGGCGACGACGTAGCC
>CAYUZD010000257.1:0-5146 GCA_964449475.1 uncultured Nitrospirales bacterium | reverse complement strand
GCGCCCGCTCCCTGATCGGAGTGTGACCCTTGGGAACAGGAGTGCATAGCATCGAGACGCGTCGGCGCGACGACGGCGGCGTAGGGGCGGCTGCGTTTGGCCGCGTGTGCCGCGGTGTGTCCGGCGGTTTTTCGGCGCGGGCTGGGCGGGGACGGGGCCCCGCCCCTACGGCGCGAGGGGAGTGCGCGGGCGGGGAACGGGGCGCGGCGCTGATTATTGCGCTGGGCATGCTCACGCTGCTGCTGGTGATCGCGGTGACGTTTTTCCGGGCGAGCCGGGACGACGTGCGCACGGCGGACAACGCGGTGAACGCGGTGCGCGCGGAACTGATGGCGGACGGCGCGACGGCGGTCGCGATCGCGTTCATCAACCATGACCACAACCTGAACCCGACGTATACGTCGCTGGACAAGGCGTGGCGGACGTATTTCAACGGGTCGGCGTTCGTGGGCAAGCCGTGGACGTGGGACGAGCAGTTCGACCCGACGACGGGGACGGTGCACCGGATGTCGATGCTGCGCAAGGGGACCCCGCTCATCGATCCACTTGCGGTCGATCCGCTGACGTTCGAGAACGACGACATTTACATCCCGCGCGCGGTGATCGATTCGACGGATGACCCGCAGACGGACTATTCGATTGCGGCGGGGCGGCCGTTCGTGACGACGGTGGACGTCGCGAACCCGCTGGACACGACGCTGCGGAACTTCCCGCCGATCGAGTCGCTGATCAACGACCCGGCGCTGTTCGGCACTATCACGTTCCAGGCGGACCGGGACGCGCTGGTGAGCACGGTGTACAGCACGCGACTGCCGACGTACGAGGTGAGCCTGTCGGCGACGCAGACGGGGAACGAGATCAACCGGACGTTGCCGGCGGAACAGATCCATATCTGGACGGACTTCGACAACGACGGGGACGGACTGCGGGATTCGATGTGGATCCCGGTGCCGGGGGACCGGTACTTCCCGGAGGACGGGCTGGACAACGACCTGGACGGGTTCATCGACGGCGCGGACCCGGACGGCGAGCCGGGCGTGTTCCTGTACCGCGGGGACACGGACGGGTTGGACAACGACGGCGACGGGCTGATCGACGAACTGGACGCGAACGGCGACCCGGACGAATACCGGTATGTGATTTTCACGGTTGACTGGCCTTGGCTGGGTTGCTGCGACGTGAACGGTGACCTGTTCCGGGTGACGCCGACCAACACCGAATTTGAAGAGATGGGCATCGATCTCGCGAACGACATTGTGAGATTCGAGGAGCCGCTGGTGTCGATTCAGCCGGAGCCGATCGGCGAGATCGACCGGCCGGACGGGACGACGGAGACCGTGCGTGCGCGGGACAACGACCGCGACTTCATCATCAACGACGTGGAAGACGCGTCGCACTGGATGCTGACGCCGCGCGCGATCAACGCGCTCGTGACGGGCGATACCAGCTACCCGTACTACAACCTGTTGCTTGCGGTGGTGGGCATCGACGCGCTGAACGCGTACATTACGGAAAACGTGCGCGCGCCGCTGGAACCGTCCGGGCAAGTACGCGGCGAGAACGTGACGGAAATCGTCGGGCGCATGGCGATCCTGATCAAGGACGAGGCGTCGAAGATCAATCTGAACGCGGCGGGCGGGCTGAGTTTCCTGCCGTTTGCACCCGCACCGGGCGACTTCCCGATGACGCGATCGTTCAATCGCGGTGTGGGTGTAAACGAGCTTGAACTACGGATACTCCCGGGAATCGGCCAGGCATTCTCGAGCCGGATGTGGACGTATCGCATGGGCGCAACGCGTGGAAACGGATTCTCGGCGGCTGCCTATGCGGGCTTTGTCAATCCGAACGCCGTCACAGACTACAACTTCTTCGACGAGAGTCTGCCCGGATACGGCCGTGTCGATGACAACGCGAATATGCTCGAACTCATGCTAAATCGCTTGGACAACGATGGCGATACGATCGACGAATTCGGAACGGCGAGTTTTGCGGAGGATATTGAAGGGATTGACGAACCTCTTGAGTTCCAGCGATTTCGGCCGTACCGCAGCCGTGTCGCGGAAGACGATGGCGCCGACAACGATTTCGACGACGTTCAAGATGAGATTGGCGAGCTTGCCGATCGGTTTTATCGTACTCACCACGAACTGAAACTCCTTGATCAGTTTGTGAACCAGTTCACGAACAACTTTCCAGAAGTCCAGAACCTCGTCACGACGCATTCTTTTGACCGGAACGAGCGGCATTTTCATCAGGACTATGCGTTGGCGACGTACCGGGACGCGCTGAACCGCCGGACGACGGGGATGAAGTGGAACCTGAACGTGGCGCGTCCGGCGGACGTGGCGGCGGCGGTGACGCGGGAGTGGACGTACGCGCCGAGCCAGTTGGAGTTGCGCGCGGACCAGGGCGTGACGATCGGCGCGCTGCCGGACCCGTTGCAGACCCCGGGGGTGGGCCCGATTGTGGGGGCGTTCCTCGCCGGGTTGCGGCAGGAAAACGTCACGGTGTTCACGAACCAGCCGATCCTGAGCGCGCCGCTGGCGCCGGCGGGACTTGCGACGACGCTGCTGGCGGACGCGGAACTGCGCGCGCACCAGATTGCGGCGTCGATCAAGGACTTCGCGGACCTCGACTCGACGCGGTCGTTCGACGACACGCTGTTTGTCGAGGACCGGTGGTGGCAAGAGATGGCGCAGCTTTCCGAAGGCGCGCCGGGTGAGGCGGAGATTGCGGACACGCGGCGGATCCAGTACGCGACGGCGGGGATTGAGCGGATCCGGATCAACGAAGTGAACGTGCGCCCGGTGCGGCGGCTGGAGGCGGAATCGACGACCTCGACGGACGAGGCGAACTACGAGCTCGGGTTCGATCCGAACCGATTCTCATCGCGCGGACCGCTGTCCACGGCGGAAACGAGGGAAAACGAAGGGTTCCGGCTGCGCACGCGGACGGCGCGCGAGGCGATCATCGACTACAACGCGACGCTGCCGGTCCCGGAACGGATCGTGTACGCGGACAGCGACGACACGGCGTCGTGGGCGCTGCTGGACCGGACGGGCCTGCTGGGGATCGGCGCGGCGTTCACGACGTACCGGAGCTACCTCAACATGGTGGACCCGGTGACGGACCGGGAGTTCGAGGTGCCGGACGTGATGCAGTTCAGCGTGCAGGCGACGGACGAGATGCCGGCGGGCCGGTACTACGTGACGGTGAACACCCAGATCGTGAACGACGCGGGCGAGATCGAGGACACGGTGGTCCGGGCGGACGCGCTGAGTTTCGCGGTGAAGATCGGGACGCGCAGAAACGACTGGTTCACGGACCTGGTGAACATCGAGGCGTTCGCGCGCGGGGACCGGGTGTACACGCAGGCGTGGCGGACCCCGGCGATCATCGGCGCGGAGGGCCTCGGCGGCAGCCAGGGGATGGTGTTCCTGCAGGGCGACGCGGTGTTCCGTCAATTCAACACGTCGCAGGTGGTGATCTCGGACAACCTCGACGAATTCGTGCAGTTCAACGCGCAGGAGCCGAACCTCGGGTTCACGATCGAGATCCCCCCGCGGATTGGCGCCGCAAGCCCGGACGACGACCTGTGGGTGCACATCGCGGTGCGGAGCAACCGCGGCGACGGCGAGATTCTGGGGATCAACTTCTTCGACTTCAGCCAGGAACCCGACCACGAATGGGTGGAGGTGGTGAACCTGTCCGATGACGATATCGATTTGTCGGGATGGACGCTGGCGGTGGAGAACCACCCGCTCGGGTTCGCGCCGATGACGGTGCCGATCGGGACGACGATCGCGGGCCGGGGCATGCTGCTGCTGGGGACGAACAAATTCGACTACGGCAACAACACGGACTTCGCGCCGATACCGACTCCGATTATCCCCGGCGACAACTCGAACGTGTTCGACCCGGATTTGTTCGACCGCGGATCGGGGATTTTCTCGAACGGGATCGGCCTGGCGACGTACGTGCTTCCCGCGACGCTCGACGCGCCGATCCAGCCGCCCCCCGCGAACATGCAACCGTTCGTCGGCATTACCGTGCCGCGGAGCTACTACGGCGTGACGAATGCGGCGGACGTCGAAGAGGGATCGGTGTTCGAGGGCTACGTCCAGAATTGGACGGCCGTGCCGGTGCCGGTCGCGAACTTCGTCGATTTCGTCGATCGGGGCGGGGACGGGATTTTCGACACGGGCCTGAATCAGGGCCGGGACGGCGAGATTGCTTCGACGCCATTCTCGGCGACACCGCTGGTGTTCGAGTCGATCTCATCGCCGACACTGCTGGACACGGGCGCGGACCCGCTCGACAAACCGTGGGACCGGATCGTGGAACTGGTGGTGCCGGATCTGGTGCCGCAGACGCCGGGCGTGGGATTCACGGCGTACGACATCGGGCGGATCGTGCTGGGCGGCGGGATCTTCCCGAACCGTCCAGAGTTTGACGACACCGACAACGACGGCGACAACTTTGTGCTGACGCGGGACCGGATCGACAACAACTTCGACGGAGAAATTGACGGAACCGACGAAGGTTTCAACGAGGGCCGGTTCGCGCGCGAAGAGCGCGAGCGGTTCATGATGGGCAGCCCGGACGCGACGCTGCTGCCGGTGCCGGGGTCCTACCACGCGGAGACGGCGCGGTACCTGTCGCCGTTCTTCGATCTCGATCCGAACGGGTTGTCCGAGGTGCCGGCGTACTGGACCGGCGGGCTGGACGGGAACCCGGCGCAGTGGAAGGAATTTCTGGAGCGGCGGAATTTCCCCGGCGAGAACGTGATCGTGACGCTTTACGAAGGGCCGGCGAAAGACGCGCAGGTGGCGGACCGCGTGACGTACACGCAGCGGGACGTCGAGAACCGGCAGGTGGACGACATCCTGCTGGTGACGGACCTGAACCAGAACGGGTTGCAGGACGACGGCGTGCTGGTGGGCGACGCGGGCGTGCCGGAACCGGTGAACCGCGACTTCCTGTCGATGTGGCCGGAGAACACGATGGGGGTGGACTTCGCGCGGTCGCTGGAACGGAAACTGCCGACCCTGACGGGCGACCGACATGGCGTGCGGAACCGGTTCCAGGCGACGGACGGGAACTACGACGACTGGTCCGATTCGACCGGCCGGTGGATGCGGGACGT
>CAYUZD010000256.1:2645-5151 GCA_964449475.1 uncultured Nitrospirales bacterium | reverse complement strand
CGCCGAACAGGCTGTCGCCGATGTCGCAGATGACGACGCTGCGCTCGTCGAGGAAATGGTTGATCCGCGCGAAGAACCGCTTGACCGTGATCGCGTTCGCAGGCTTCGCGGTGTACGCCGGGATGTCCTTGCGCGGCGCGATGAATTTGCGGTTCGGTCCGATGTCCGCCTTCAGCAGCCCCTCGATGAAGTGCTGCAGTTTCACGTCCTCGTATACGTGGTGCTTGATGCCGATACGTTCGGCCGTCGCGTGGATCGTCTTCGCGACATCGAGTTTCGCGGTGTAAATGCCGAGGTCGATGTCCGTCAGGAACGCGCCGAGGATCAGCAGGCAGTCCGACGACTCGATGATGCGGCAGGTGTCCTCGCGGCCCATCGCGCCTTCGTAAATGCCGATGTACTGCTTGTGCCACTCGGTGATGACGGACTTGCCGAGCAGCGTCGCTGCGACCGCGAAACCGGAGCGATCGACGAACCTCAGCAACAAGTCCTGAAGCCCGAACCGGTGCAGTTCCACGCCCACGAGGATGGCGGGACGCTTCGCGCGGCGCAGCAGTGCCGCGGCCTCCGCCACGGCCTCCGCGAGCGCGGCCGCGTCGCTCTTGAGCGCGCGCCGCTTCCACGGCCGCGGCGCGGGGCATCGTTTGTCGACGACGTCGCGCGGCAGTTCGATGTAGACCGGGCGCTTGTGCCGAATGCAGGCCGCCAGCGCGTCATCAATCAGGCGCGGCGCGCTGTCGGGCTCCTCGATTGCGACCGCGGCCACGGTCACCTTCTCGTAGATGTCGAGCTGTGTCTCGAAGTCGCGCACTTTGTGGTGCAGCAACGACGAACGCGCGCGCTCGCCCATGCCCGGCGCGCCGCTGATCACGATGAGCGGGGATTTTTCCGCGTAGGCCCCGGCGACGCTGTTCAGCGAGTTCAGCCCGCCCACGCAATACGTGATGCACACGCACCCCAGGCCGTTGACGCGCGCATACGCGTCCGCCGCGAATCCCGCGCCCGCCTCGGTGCATGTCCCGATGACGTTCAGCTTGCTCGCGACCAGCATGTCGTAGAACCCGAGCACGTAGTCCCCGGGGACGCCGAACACGTGTTGAATGCCGAGCTGCTCAAGCCGCCGGATCAAATACGCGCCAACCGTCGTCATCGCCATCATCCACCCCCACGCATGATCCTACCCGCGTTCACCGTCGCCCCTGCGTTCTTTATCTTCATCCTCATCTTCATCGTAATCGATCTACACTGGGCGCCGCGCCTCCAGGCATTTCGCGAACCTTTCCCCACTCCGTACAATCCAGTCCACAATGCAAAGAGTTCCCGAACCCGAGTGGATGGACGTCCCCGAACGCGCGGACGCGTATGCGCAAACGGACTTCTCCGCGGTCAATGAGGCGTTCGTCAACCGCCTCCTGGAGTTGACCCCCAGTCTCACGCACGCGCGCGCCGTCGATCTCGGGACCGGTCCGGGGGACGTCCCGCTCCTGATTGCGTGTCGCCGTCCCGGCTGGCGGATCGCGGCGGTGGACGCCTCGATGCCGATGCTGCGCCACGGCCGGGAAACGTTACGCGCGAACCCCGCGGCCGTCGGGTTCGTGCTTTCCGATGCGAAGCGTCTGCCGTTCCGCGACGCCGCGTTCGATGTGGTCTTCTCGAACAGCCTGCTGCACCACTTGCCGGATCCGCTGCCGTTCTGGCGCGAGGTCCGGCGCGTCGCCCGCCCCGGCGCCACGATCTTCGTCCGCGACCTATTTCGTCCGCCGACGCCTGCCGACGCGCAACGCCTCGTGGACACTTACGCGGCCGATGCCCACCCGCTGTTGCGCGAAGACTTCTACAATTCGTTCCTGGCCGCGTTTACGCGGGACGAGATCGTGGCGCAACTGAAGCGAAACGGACTCGAGACACTGGCCGCGACCCCGATCACCGATCGCCACATCGACATCCACGGTGTGTGCCACGCTTAAGCGGGGTCCAGCTTAGGCGTGTCACATCACTCGACGAACAGCGACTTCAGATACGGCGTGAGAAACACGCCTTTCGGATCGAGCTGTTGCCGCACCCGCTGGAAGTCGTCCCATCGCGGATAAAGCTGGCGCAGGTCTTTCGCCTTGAGACTGTGCAGCTTGCCCCAGTGCGGCCGGCCATGATGGTTCCGGAAAATCGCCTCGCAGCCGTCGAAGTACTTCGTGTAGTCCATGCCCTTGAACTGGTGCACGGAAATCGCCACCGAATCGCGGCCGGTGTGCGGGCTGATGTAGATGTCGTCGCCTTTCACGTAGCGGAACTCGATCGGGAAATGGACCGTGACGCGTTCGCGATCAATCCATTCCTTGAGCTCCTTCACGCAGTCCAGCCCGCGCTCCTGCGGCACGGCGAACTCCATCTCGTTGAACCGCACCATCCGCACCGTGGACAACGCGCGGTGGCCCGCGTTGATTTCGTGGCTGTAGCCGACCGTGCCCGCGCAGAACCGCGCGATGGGCACGCACAACGACGGAAACGT
>CAYUZD010000256.1:0-2545 GCA_964449475.1 uncultured Nitrospirales bacterium | reverse complement strand
GACGGCACCAGCCGCAGCCGCACCTTCGCGATCACGCCCAGCAGGCCGAGCGACACCTGCGCCGCCTTGAACACGTCGCGATCCTTCGTCTCCGACACCTCCAGCACGTCGCCCGAAGCGGTCACGAGCGTCAGTCCGATCGCCTGCGTCGAGATGTTTCCAAATTTGATCCCGGTGCCGTGCGTTCCCGTGCTCACCGCGCCGGCGATGGACTGGACGTTGATGTCGCCGAGGTTCTCCATCGCGAGACCGTGCCCGTCGAGCATCTCGTTCAGCCGCTTCAGCTTCGTCCCGGCCCAGACGGTCGCGGTGCCCGCGGCGCGGTCCGCCTCCACCACGCCCTGCATGTTGTCGAGCGAGATCAGCGTGTCGTTGGTCTCGACCAGGTTCGTAAAGGAGTGGCCGGAGCCGACCACGCGCACCTTGCTCCCGCGCGCGGACGCCGCGCGCACCGCGGACTGCAGTTCCTCCAGCGATCGCGGTTCGACATATTCGGTGGGCCGGCATTCGACGCGCCCCGACCAATTTCGCCAGGTTCGGCCCGCCGAAGTCGGCGCGGTCGCGCTTGCAATTTGTTCCGCTACAACCATACGATGCTCAACTCCCCGCGTTCCGCGGAATGACCACGACCGGCCGTGTCGCGCGACGCACGACGCCGTCGCACACGCTGCCCACGACCAGATCGTACAGCGCGCCGTGACCGTGCGACCCGATCACAATATAGTCCACGTCCAGCCGGTTGCTCTCCTCGATGATTTTCTCCACGGCGGGGCCCTGAATGAGTAGGCCCTCCGCCTCGACGCCCTCGGCACGCAACGCATCGCGCAACGCGTGCAGCCGAGCGTCGTCCTTGCGAATCTCGCGCGAGACCGCGTCGCGCACGGTCGGCGGGCCCACCTCGTAGCCCACGAAGTCCGGGTCCGGCGGCTCGACATGCATCAACACCACTCTCGCGTCGATCCTCTTGGCGAGAGAGCGCGCGCCGTCGGCGACCCGTGATGACACGGCGGACAGATCGACCGGGACCAACACGACGGGCGTGGGCACGAGCGATTCCTCCGCAGACAAAGTTCGAGCCTACCAAAGGCCGCCACGAAGGCTCCAAACCGGGCACCGCTCCGCGGCGTCTGGGAATCTGTGCATGGGCTGGGAGTTGAATATGAGCGTGTACTCATGTTATAAAGTCACACGGGCGGGATCAGCGGCTCGATCGCGTTTTGCGCTCCGCAGGCATAAGCCGTTGACGGGTATAGCGTTATTGGCGTTCGTTCGGGCGGGTTATTGACCGTAATTCACTCGGCTCTGAACGTGAACCTTTTATCAGGAAATTGGGTTTAAGTTGGCACTTTTGCCGCGCAAGCGGCAAGAACGATTGGGAGGCTTCGTCTCATGGGTTTCAGGTACACCGGTTTGGCAGTGGCGCTGGCTGGCGCCGTGATTGCGTTCCCGGCTCTGGCCGCGGAAGACCCGGCAGCGGCTGCGGGTTCCGGCGCGACGAGCGTTACGTACACCAAGGACATCGCCCCGATGCTTCAGGCGCATTGCGGTGAATGCCACCATCCCGGCGGCATCGCTCCGTTCAGCCTGAACAGCTACCGGCAGGTCCGGGGCTGGAGCAAGATGATCAAGGAAGTTGTGCTCGACGGCCGCATGCCTCCCTGGCACGCCGACCCGCACGTGGGCGAGTGGAAGAACGACCGCAGCCTCTCAGACGAGCAGAAGCTGACGATCACCAAGTGGATCGACGGCGGCATGCCGCAGGGCGATCCGGCTGACGCGCCGGAAGAGGTCGAGTGGCACAACGAATGGCGCATCGGTGAACCGGACGCCGTGTTCGAGATGCCGGAAACGGTCACCATCGACCCGGCGGGCGTCGTTCCGTACATGTACTTTGAGACGAAGACGAACTTCGAAGAGGACGTCTGGGTGTCGGCGATGGAATGCCTCCCCGGCAATCCGAAGGTCGTCCATCACATTATCATGTTTGTCAGCGATCCGAACAGCCCGCTGAACTTCCGCGACGACGAAGTCGGTGAGGAACAGTCGAGCGGCTTCCTGGATGCGTTCGCGCCGGGCGGCATTCCGCAGGTGCTTCCGGAAGGCCAGGCGCGGCGGATCCCGAAGGGCGCGAGCCTGGTCTGGCAAGTGCACTACACGCCGACCGGCAAACTCGAGACGGACCGCTCGCGGTTCGGCGTGAAGTTCGCCAAGGGCCCGATCAACTTTGAAATGCGCACGGGCAACGCGATCAACACCGAGTTTGAGATTCCGGCCAATGCCGACAATCACAAGGTTGAATCGTGGACGACGTTCAGCTCGCCGGTGACGCTGATGTCCTTCGCGCCTCACATGCATTACCGCGGCAAGTCGTTCGAATACTTCATCGAGACGCCGGACGGCAAGAAGACGCACCTGCTCTCGGTCCCGCGTTACGACTTCAATTGGCAGACGACGTACGACCTCAAGGAACCGTTGTTGGTGCCGGCGGGCTCGAAGATGCACTGCATCGCGCACTTCGACAACTCGGCGAACAACCCGTACAACC
>CAYUZD010000255.1:0-5176 GCA_964449475.1 uncultured Nitrospirales bacterium | reverse complement strand
AGGCGTCGAGCAGCGCGACGAGCGTCTCGGCCTGCTGCCAGAACTCCTTGTTCTTTTCGCGCGGCGGGCCGTCGTGTTGACCTTCGCAGTAGACCCCGCCACGCTGGTAATCGATGCCGTAGCGGAGACAGTGGTCGTAGAGTTTGCGCAGGCGCCCCCGGTATTCGTCGAGGTTCAGCCCGAGCACCTTGATGGCGTGATTCAGCAGCCAGCCGAACTCGACGTTGTGGCCGTAGCTCGTGTTGTCCAGCGGCCGGCCCTCGTCATCGTCCACGTCGCGGTCGGACCCCCAGACGTTGTCGAAGATGATCGCGCGTTGCGGCTGCCAGTCGGGCGAGAACTGCGCGATGCCCGTGCCGTGGACCAGGTGCATCATGTGGCGGAACAGCAGGCCGATGACCTCGATCGTCTTCGCGTGGTACACAGGCGCGCCGGTCGCTTCGTAGAGGTTCGTGAACGCCTCCATGAGGTGCATGTGCACGTCGAGCGACTTCCGGTCGCCGCCGCCGCGGCCCTTGGGGCGCTTTTGCCAATCGCGCTGAAAAAACTCGTAGAACCCGCCGTTGAGGTTGTCGCTCGCGAGCGCCTGCAGCGTTTCGTAGGTGCGCGTGGCGAAATCCAGCCCGCGCAGGTCGCCGGACGCCATGCCGTATTCGCTGAGCGCGTACATCGCGAACGAGTGGCCGTACACGATTTTGTTGTCGTTGCGCGGCGTGCCGTCCTGTTCGGTCGTCCAGTACCAGCCGCCGTGCTGGTCGTCCCAGAAGTGTTCGAGCAGGAAATCGACCCCGCGCGCGGCAATCTCGAGCGCGCGTCCGCCGCCGAACCCTGCGCGATGCACGGACGAGTACGTGTAAATCATGCGCGTCTGGCACACGAGCGTCTTCACGGTCTCGCCCGTCGGGTTGCCCCGCCCGTCGAGATAGGTCAGGTACCCGCCGAACTTCTCATCGACGCCGTGGCTGAACCAGAACGGCAGAAGTTCGTCGCGGAAATGGTCCTGGACTTCGTGAAGCCAGGTTTCGAGTCGTTGTTTGGACTTGGTGGAGACGGTCATGCGCGGGATTCTAGCAATCGGGCGGGGTCGAAAGCGCGATGCGGCGAGAATGGTTAGCGAGATCCTTCGCGTTGCTCGGGATGACTACTTCGCGAATTCGACTCGACCGGGTGTGAGGGACTCCGCAATCGTCCGCACGCCGCCCAGACTCTGAAGGCTGGGCAGATACGCCAGCCGTACCCATTCTTCGTCGGTCTTCGGCAATTGTGACGCGGACACCCGCACGGTCACCCATTCCGGCGCGACGGAAGCCGCGAGAATGCACGGGACCTCCGTGCCCAGGCCTAGTCCTGACGCGGGCAGCAAACGCACCGGCGAGTTCCCGGTTTGGCGGCTCATCCACTGAATCGCGGCGAGGACATCCTGAGTGCGATAGGCCGTGTCCGTGGGCACGAAGGTGTCCGCGAACTTTCCGATCTGTCTCGGCAGGTTCTCGACTGCGCGCGACCGCCCGAACAAACCGATCGCACCCGTAATTGTCCCGCTCTCGATCATCTGATCATATAATGCATCGGGATTTCGCCCGCCTGGATCAATCCTCAAGCCGCGGAGTTCATCCTCGACCATCAAATCGACGGACGCGCTTTTGCGTTCGTCGGGTATCCAGAGGTTCGCAGGGATCACCGCGCCAGTATGGGGTACGTGGATCACCCATCGCTCGAAGGTGTACCCATCGGATTGTGTTTTGGTGACTCGCTCAGCGACAACTTCATCGGGCTTCGCGACGTCGATTCCGACCATGTGTCCGACCGCCTGCCGGTACTCCGCGATGAATTCCGGATCCGCTCCTCGCTCCTTCACCGCGCGCGCGATGCGGTCGCGGCGTTCGGCGATCATCGCGGCGACGAGTTCGTCCTGCGTCGCGTGGCCGGGCAGCGGACCTTCGCCGGGGAACACGCGCACGGATGCGGGCGGATCGGCGGTGTAGGCGGGTTCGGTGAAGTTCGCGTACTTCTCCGGCTCGTTCAGGAACCACTTGCCGAAGAATCGGTACACCTGTTCGCGGCTGGCCTGGTTGTAGTTGTGCGGGGCATCGACCTGGTGCGTGTGAACGCGGTCCGTCGCGCCGAAGAGTTCGTAGATGGATCGAATCGCGGGGTACTCGACCGTTGGCGTGTCCTTGGTCCAGTCGCCCGTCGCGGAGACCAGCATCAGCGGCTTCGGGGCGAACAGCGCACCGATTTCCATGTTCGAGGCGTCGATACGGATGAGCGGCGCGTTCTCGCACTGGCAGCCGCCCTGCATCGTGTGCGAAATCATGTTGACCGGCGCGGCGACGTCGACGCGGTCGTCCACGGCGCACAGCGCGAAGGTCTGCGTGCCGCCGCCGGACGCGCCCGTACACGCGAGCCGCTCGGGGTCCACGTTCGGGAGCGATTGGAGGAAATCGAGGGCGCGGATGTTGCCCCAGAGCTGCAGCGCGAACGCGTGGATGCCCCAGAGCTCCTGCGCGCGCCGGACCTCCAGCGGAACTTCGGCCGGCCGATGGCCCCAGGCGAACGAGAACTGCCGGCTGTCGTTGTAACCGACCATGTCGACGGTCAACGCGACCGCGCCCATCCGCGCGAACGTGATCGCGCGGGCGGGGACGGAGCCGCGCTCGCCGTCTTCAAGCCGGCCGTGCTCCCAGTGTCCGTGCGGGCAGAGAATCGCGGGGAACGGCCCGTCGCCTTTGGGCGAGTAAAGGTTGCCGGTGACGAGGAACCCGGGGAAGGCCTCGAAGTGGACCTTGGACACCGAATAGTCCTCGTGTTCGATGGTATCGAACACGCGCGCATTGAGCGGCGTGCGCGCGGGCTCGGGCCACAGGCCGCACGCGACGAGGATGCGCAGGCGGAGTTTCGCGGCGTAGTCCTCCCACGCGGCGCGGTCGGCGAACGGCGTCATGCTGAAGTTCGTGTCGGTATCGCGCTGGAGCGTCAGGCGCGCGTCGGATCGGAGGAGTTCGTCGCGCGGTTCGGCTTGTTGCGCGTGCGCGGCGAGATCGATCAGCAGAACGGCGCATAGCGCGAGGGTCGGCTTGAGGGACACGTCGGCGCACCTCCCGGTCAGTTGATGTGCCTATGCTATAAACCGGCCCGGCCGGATAACAAACCCAGGGAGAATCAGCGATGGCTCGAAGCAAGTCAAAGCGCAAGCGCGACATTCAGAAGGCCTACCCTGTGAAGCAATTCATTCAGAAACTGCGGCGGCTCGCGGACACGCTCGAATCGGGTGGCGAATTCCGCATCCAGGTCTCCGGCGAACGCATACGGATTCCGGCGAACGTCACGATCGACATCGAGCACGAACGCGGTGACGGCGAAGAAGAAATCGAGTTTCAACTGACGTGGAAGACGTGATCGGAGAAGTGCGATGGCGCAATGTTCGGTCGTCCGAATTCCGGCGTTTTCGGAGTTGCTCCATTCTGGATCGTGTCTAAGTTCTTTAGATTCAGCACGTTGCGGAAGTTCTATACAAATCGCGGCATCAAGACTAGACTGATGGGTGCGGAAGGCACGTTTCATGGGCGCAAGGAGGGTAGCTCGATGAATTCTGTACCTTTGGTTCGCGAGGTGATGCAGGAGACGAGGCTGAGCGTCGCGCCGGGGATGGACGCGTTCGAGGCGCTCGATTTCCTCGTGGCGAAGAAAGTCGCTGGCGTCGCCGTCATCGATGAGACGGGCAAACTCGTCGGGTTCCTGACGGAGAAGGACTGTCTGCGGCTCCAGGTCACGTCGCACGAGTACAACATGACCGGCCGCACGGTGGGCGACATCATGTCGGGCATCAACGCGACGCTGCAGCCGGACAACGATATTCTCACCGCGGCAATGGTGTTTCTCGGCTGCAACTTCGCGACACTGCCGGTCACCGACGGCGACAAATTGGTCGGGTCGATTACGCGGCGCGACATGGTGACGACGATTCAGCGTTGGTACAAGAACCGCGGGATCGGCTTCCAGAACGACAAGGCGATGCAGCACCTCGTGCAGGGCGCGTCGTCGATCGGCGATATGCAGACGCTGGTCGGCGTGAGCAACAAGGAACAGCTCGCGTCGATGCTGGGCGGGCGCCACGCGTCGCAGTAGCGAGCGACGGACCATTCGACATCTTCAGGGCCCCTGCCGGTACGCCGGCGGGGGCTCGTTGCATTCACGCAGAATCAGGGCCGCGCGCCGTGCTTCTGCTTCCGCTCGTCGGCATTCTCGAACAGTTCGACGACCTTGTCCCAATAAGCGAGCACGATCCAGAGCAGGAACGGCAGCGTCATGATGAACATGCCGAACGCGGTCGGGATCTCCGGCGCGGACTGGACCTCGCGGGCAAAGGTGAACATGACGGCGATGAACGTGATGTGGCCGAGAACGAGGATCGCGCCGCCGACCGCGAGCGCGCGGACGCGGCGCTTCCATCCGAGGCCGCCTGTTGCCAGCACGAGCGCTACATACGTGGGCAGGTTCGCAATCAGGAAGGACGCGTTGATCGGATACCGGCGGTCGGCCTGGAGGTAGACCAGCGACGTGCGCGTGTTGAGGACGCCCGACTCATCCACTTCGACGATCGAGCCGTCGATGGACACACCGCCGACGTAGACGATGGCGACGCCGGCGAGCTTGCCGATGAGCGCGACGTAGTGCGGCTGGACGATCCACCACCCGAGCAGCAACACCGCGGCGATGACGCAGAACTTCGCCAGGAACCAAAGCACGCCGGCGCCGGGATGCCGCCGCGTCATGCCCGGCGCGCCTTCACCACGACCTCGATCCAGAGCATCCATACCGCGACCACGAACACGATGAAGATGCCCTGCCACACATACTCGTGAATGAAGTTGAACCATTTCTGGCCGGGCGTGGTGTCGATCGCGCCGATGAATCCCAGCGTCGCGAGCCGGAGAATATTGATCCCGTAAAGCAGCACGAGGCCGAGCACGGCGCCGATCGCGCGGCGCTGCGCCGCGGTGGGAAACGCGAGCACCGCGGCGAGAAAAATGGACATGGACGGGATCGCGCCACAATCGGGCACGACGCGGAACGTGAACTGGCGCCCGCGCGTGGCGAGGCGGCGCTCTTCGCCCGGCGGGAACGCCTGGATCCGGGCCTGCACGTCGGACAAGCTGGACTCGAGTTCGGCGAT
>CAYUZD010000254.1:0-5179 GCA_964449475.1 uncultured Nitrospirales bacterium | reverse complement strand
TCGGCCACTGGCTCGGTCGCACACTTACCGGGGAGAACGGTCTCGCGCTGTGGGTGCCCGCGGGTTTCGCGCACGGGTTCCTTGTGCTACAGGACCAGTCGCTCGTGCTCTACAAGTGCAACGCGTGCTACGCGCCGCAGGCCGAGCGATCCATCCTCTGGAACGATCCCGCGATCGGCATTCACTGGCCCGAGCCCGCCACCGCGCTCAGCAAGAAGGACGCGGACGCGCCCACGCTCGCCCACGCCGATTACAATTTCGTATTCGACCCGGCGAAGGTCTGACCGATGCGCGTGCTCATCTTCGGCAATGCCGGCCAACTCGGCCGCGACCTCACCAAGGTGTTCAGCGCGGACGCACACGTCACGGGATACGATCTCCCCGGCGTCAGCATCACCGACACGGAAGCCGTGCACCGGTGCATCGCCTCTGACAAGCCGGACGTGGTCATCAACGCCGCCGCATACACCAACGTGGAGGGCGCGGAGGACCACGAAGCAGACGCGTTTGCAATCAACGAGACCGGCGCGCGCATCGTGGCCGAGTCCGCGCGCGCTGCGGGCCTGCCCGTCGTCCACATCAGCACGGATTTCGTCTACGACGGCCGCAAACGGACGCCGTACGAGCCGACGGATGCGCCGAATCCGCTGAGCGTCTATGGCAAATCGAAACTCGCCGGCGACGTCGCGGTGCAGGCGGCGAACCCCAGGCACTTCATCCTGCGGACCGCGTGGCTCTACGGCCCCGGCGGCAACAATTTCGTCGAGAAGATCATCGCCGCTGCGAAGAAGAACCCGTCACTGAAGGTCGTGTCGGACGAAACCGGCTCACCGACGCACACCTGGGATCTCGCCGAGGCCGCGCGCTCGATCGCCACCACGCACGCCTACGGCCTCTACCACGCCGTCAACGCCGGCCAGGTCTCGCGCGACAAGTTCGCACAGTCGATCCTCGAACTCGCGGGTATCGCTACGCCCGTCCACTCCTGCGGCGCGGACGAATTCCCCGTGAAGGCCGCGCGACCGGCCTACAGCGTGTTGTCCACGGCCACGCTCGAATCCGCCTGCGGCTACCGGTTCCGCCCCTGGCAGGACGCGCTCCGGCACTACATCCAGCGCCGCGCATCGTCGTGAACCGTTTGCCTTGGGAGGGTTGCGCACGAGCGCAACCGCGTGCGCGCGAATCCGCCCTTCTCGTCAGTGCGCATGACCCGATGAGATCTCGTCCAATCATTCCCCACGTATGAGCGAATCCAATACCAACGCATCGTCGTCCGTAGCCATCCCTCAATTCCGCTACTACCTCGCGTTCCGGTTCCTGCTCACGTTCTCGATCCAGATGCAGGCCATCGTCGTCGGCTGGCAGGTTTACGAGATCACCAAGGACCCCTTGAGCCTCGGCCTCATCGGGCTGGCCGAGGCGATCTCGTATATCGGCACGGCCCTCTTTGGCGGTTATGTCGCGGATCGCTTCGATCGCCGCCGCATCGCCTTCTTTTGCGCGATGATGTACAACGCGTGCAGCGTCGGATTGCTCGCCGTCACGCTGTTCGAGCCCGCCGACGCCCGTCACGCGGTCTGGTTCTTCTACGGTATCGTCTTCTTCATCGGCATCGCGCGCGGGTTCTTCGCCCCGGCCATCTCCGCGCTCTTCGCGCAGATCATCCCCCGCCGGCTTTACCTGAACGGTTCCGCGTGGAACACGAACGTCTGGCACACCGCCGCCGTCGCTGGGCCCGCCGCGGGCGGTATCGTGTACGGATACTTCGGCGTCGTGCCGGCTTACGTCACCCTGATCGCCCTCTCAATCGGCGCGACGCTCGTCATCTTCCGCATCCCCAACTATCCCTTCGAGCGTTCGAAGGACCGCGAGTCGATCTTCCAGTCCATCTCGAAGGGCGTCAGGTTCGTCTTCTCGAACCAGGTCATCCTCGGCGCGCTCGGGCTCGACCTCATCGCCGTGCTCTTCGGCGGCGCAGTCGCCGTCCTCCCCGTCTTCGCGCAGGACGTGCTCCACACCGGCCCCGAGGGCCTCGGGTTTCTCCGCGCCGCGCCGTTCCTCGGCTCCATCGTCATGGGCCTGTGGCTCGCGCGACAGGGCCCCATGCGCCACGCCGGCTGGAACATGATCGGCTCCGTCGCCGCGTTCGGCGCGTGCATGATTGTCTTCGCGATCTCTAAGAGCTACCTGTTGAGCTTCTCGATGCTCTTCCTGAGCGGTGTCTTTGACACCGTCAGCGTCATTGTCCGCGCAACGACCCTGCAACTGATGATGCCCGACGACATGCGCGGACGCGTCAGTTCCGTCAACAGCATCTTCATCGGAACATCCAACGAACTCGGCGCGTTCGAGTCCGGCGTCGCCGCGAAGCTCCTCGGCCTCGTCCCATCCGTCATCTTCGGCGGCACGGTCTCCATCCTTGCCACGCTGGGCGTCGCCGCCGCCGCGCCCAAACTCCGCAAACTCGACATCCGCAATCTGATGAATACCGCGTCGCACTGACGGTCTCACCCCGTCGTCCGCTCCGCGCTCGCGATCGCATTCACGGAGAGCAGCAGGCTCGGGAACAGATCCTCAGCCTCCTTCGTCCGGCCGTCGCGCTGCATCGTGCGCCATTCGCGGATGAGCCGTATCTGGTGCGCGTGGAGCCGCGCGAGGCCCTGCGCGCGCATCGCGAGCGTCTTCTCGAGCCGTGGCCGCCGCAGCTTTCGATCGCGGTTGAAGTAATCGTTCAGCATACGGCTGGTGCGGTCGAATTCATCCCGGATGAGTCCGAAGATGCGCTCGCGGACGCCGGCGTCATCGCAGAGCGACGCGTAGTCCTCCATCAAGCCCAGATCCGCGGACGAGATGCTCGTCTCGGCGTTGTACAGCACGTATGGCAGGAACGGAAACGATCCGCCGTTCTTCTTCAGCATCGCGTACCCATCGGGATGGTCGGCCGCGAGCCGCTCGAGCGCCGCACCGAGCCCATACCACCCGGAGAGGTAGTACCGCGCCTGTGTCCAACTGAACACCCAGGGGATCGCGCGCAGGTCCGCGAACGACCGGTCGCCTGACCGCCGCGCCGGCCGCGATCCGATGAAACTGTGCTCCAGCACGTCGATCGGCGTCGCCGCCGCCCAGAAATCGAAAAAGCCCTCGGTATCCAGCAGCGCCGCGTACGCCGCCCGGCTGTAGTCGCTCAGTTTCTCGCACAGTTCCACGATCTTCGGGTCGTCGCCGCGCGCCCGGGCGTGTTGCGCCGTGGTCAGCGCCACGCCCGCCGCAGTCAGCTCGAGGTTGAAGACCGCCGTCGGCAGGTTGCCGTACTTTTGCGCGATCACTTCGCCCTGCTCGGTCACACGGATTCCGTTGTCGAGCGTGCCGGACGGCAGCGCGCCCAGGAACCGGTGGGTCGGCCCCGCCCCGCGGCTGAACGTCCCGCCGCGGCCGTGGAAGAACACGATGTCGAACCCGCAGGACTTGCCCACGGACGACAACGCGCGCTGCGCGCGGCTCAGCGCGCGCTGGCTCGCGAACATTCCGCCGTCCTTGTTGCTGTCGCTGTAGCCCACCATCACCTGTTGCGTGGGCCGCGCGTCTCCACCGCGGCGCACGGCGGTGATCGGATGTTGCAGGAACGCGCGCAGGATTTCTGTCGCGCCGGCAAGGTCGTCCAGTGTCTCGAACAGCGGCACCACGGAAATCGCGCACCGCAGCCGGTCGCCGTCCTGGTACAACAGCCCTACCTCGCGGCAGAACGCGTAGACGAGTAACAGGTCACTCACGTCGCGCGTCATGCTCACGATGAACGAACCGATCCCGTCCGTGCCGAATTGCGCGATGTGGTCCGCGATGGTCTGGAAACACTCCAGCGTTGCGCGGGCTTCGTCGCCCAGCTTCGCCGCGCGCGGCGCCAGCGGCCGGAGCGATTGCAACTCGTCCACGAGGAACGCGCGGCGCTTCGCATGGTCCCACGACGCATAGTCCCAGTCCTTTGCGCCCGCCGCCCGCAGCAGTTGCCCGAGCGCCTTCGCGTAGAACTGGCTGTTCTGCCGGATATCGAGCCGCGCGAGATGGAATCCGAAGGTCTCCAGATGGACCAACAGCGGCCGGATCTCCGATTCGGCCAATCGGTCCGCGCCGACCGCCGCAAGCGTGTCGCGCAGCAGTTCGAGATCGCGCCGGAGGTCTGACACGTCCGCGTATCGCACGGGCCCGCCCGACTCCGTGCCCGCAAGCCGCACCTTCATCACCTCGGCGAAGTTGCGCCACGGCTCGCGCGCGTGCGACCGGGGCGCGGGCAATTCCGCCGCGGCAATCTGATCGAGACCTGCCTGCACCGCGTCGAGCAAATCCCGCGGCGGTTCCTGGAACAATGCGGACAGCGTCAGGTTGCGAGAGAGCCGGTCTACTCGCTCGTACAGCGACTCGAGCGCGAGTTCGCGCAGTCTGAGCAGCGTCCTGCGGGTGACATCCGCCGTCACAAAGGGGTGCCCGTCGCGGTCGCCGCCCACCCAGTTGCCGAACGTGATCCGAGGCATAGCCCCGCGCGCCTCGAGGGGTTTCGGATCGAGCCCTGCCTCCCGCCACGCGCTCTCGATCCGCCGTTGCAATCGCGCGATCGCTTCCGGAAACACGACGCTCAAGTGATCGGTAACATGTTCGAGTTCCGAAAACACGTCCGGCTTCTCGAGATAAATCTCACCCGTGCGCCACAAGCGTTCAAGGATCGCCTTGATATGATCTTCAACCGCCGCGCGATCCTGCTTGTCACCCGCGCAGGATTCCAGCTTCGCAAATTCGTCGAAGAGTTCCCGGTGTTGCCGCAAGACCACGGGCCGCTTCGCCTCGGTCGGGTGCGCCGTCAAAACCAATTCCACGTTCGCGCGTCCCAACAACTCCAGAATCTGCGCTTCGTCGAGTCCAGACTCGCGCAGTTGGCGGAAGCAACTCCCAAACATGCCCGGCTCATTCGTCAACCCCAGCCGGTTCTCGCGCTCGCGGCGCGCGCCCTCCGCCGCGTTCTCTTCGACGATGTTGAGCAGGTGGAACGCGATCGCAAGCATCTGCAACTCGCTTCGCGCCGCCTCCGCCGTCGCGGGCAGTTCCGCCGCGTCCGTGTCGTCCAATGTCTCCAACGCCCGCGCAAGGTCGCCGTGCCCGATGTCGCGCAGCACCTCCGCGAAGCACGCGT
>CAYUZD010000253.1:0-5182 GCA_964449475.1 uncultured Nitrospirales bacterium | reverse complement strand
CCTGCAACCCGTTCTCCTGCGCGCCGAGCGACGCGCGGTTCGAGTTGATCGTGGACGCCGCGGCATCGAGTTGGCCCAGTGCGGCATTCGCGCCGGCTTGGGTCGACAGATCGAGGCCGTCGATGCCGAGGGATGCCGTCGTGGACTCCGAAAACTGAAGGTCGAGGTTGCCGGACCCGTCGATACTAACACCGGACGTCGAGCCGTCGAGCGGACGCAGGCCATTAAACTCGGTGTTCTGGGCCGTCGCGTCGATTTCCTGCAGGAGCTGCTGCGCTTCGGCGTCGATCGCGGCGCGCTGGTCGGCGGATAGCGTCCCGTTCGCAGCCTGGACGGCGAGTTCGCGCAGACGCCCGACGGCATCGCTCTGCGCGAACAGAGCGCCTTCCGCGGTCTGGGTCAGGCTGACGCCGTTCTGTATGCCGGCGACTTCGGCGTTGAGCTGGCGCACTTGCGCGCCGAAACGTTCCGCGATTGCGAGGCCGGCCGCGTCGTCCGCGGCGCGATTGATGCGCAATAACGACGCGAGTTGCTCCTGGGTCGCGTTCAGGCCCGCGGTGGCGCGCTGGACCTGTCGCAGGCCGAACAGCGATGCGCCCGGTCCGTTGATCCCAAGACCCATGAATACCGCCTCTCGATTGCGCCAGCCGATACGTTATACCACAGGATCGCCCGTTGGGGCCGCACTTAAAGTTGTTCAGGCGAGACAAACCAGAGCAAATGCCAGCGGCTGGGGCCGTTGCGTTCCATACAGAGCGCGGACGCGGTGTTGAACAGCGCGAACGGCGCCGCATTCGGCCCAACGAGCAGCGCGGACGCGAGGTAGGCCAGATGGGGCAGATGGCCCACGACGCAGAGGTCGTCCGATTCCGCGTTGATCGCGATGGTTACGTCGGACGCGTGGTCCTCCGGCAACAGACCGCGGTGTTCGACGAGCGATCCACCGAGCGCGCCATCGCGGAGCACGATCTCGGCGGTCTCTCGCGCGCGGACTTTTGAGCTGTGCCACACGGCGGACGACTGCGCGCCGTTCCGCTTGAGGAAGGCCGCGATCGTCTGCGACTCAGCGCGGCCCTGCGGCGTGAGCGGTCGCGCGGAATCCACGGCCGCGGCCGCCGCATCGCCGTGACGGATGAGGTATACGCGCATGGGGCCTCCATTGGGATTGCGCCGCGAGGATGGTAGCCTACTTGGACGTTTACGCGGATACGAGCCCGATGATGACCGGAGACGAAGACCACACGCCGCCCCGGGGGCGTTCGCTATCGAAGTGGGCGCGGTGGACGTTGTTCGGGCTGGTGTTCGCGGGGGTCGCTGCCGGGTTCTACTTCAATTTTGGGCGACTGTTCGAGCGGTTGTTCGAATAAAACGGCTCGCAGGGACGGGCTGACTCAGGACAATGTGCGGGCGCGGGGCAGCGGCCACCAGACGCGGCTGAGCTTGCCAACGACGCGCCCGCGGGGAATCCAGCCTAGCGCGCGGCTGTCCGGGGCCCCGCCGTCGCTCGCCGCCAACAGATACACGTGGCCTTCGGGCACGACACTGAATTCCTTGCCGCGCTGGATGCCGAACTTGCCCCCGAAATCGTTCGGCGTAAAGATCGGCTGACCCAGCACACCGTCCGTCACCAGGTTTCCATCCACTTCGAGGCGGCCATCCGTGATGGCGACCTTCTCGTCCGGCAATCCGGCCACGATGCCGAGGAGTAACTCGGGCGCATTCGATCCCTTGGGCGGTTTGTAGAGCACGACTTGTCCGCGGCGGAGTTCCTGACCGCGGCCGACACGCGCGCCGGTGAACGGAATGGGAACGCCGAGCGAATAGCGGACCAGCGCCTTCTCGCCGGCCGAGACGGCGCCGCCGAGACCCTCCGAATAGACGGTGACGCTGCGGCCGATGAACAGTCGAAACAGGGTATACAACGCGATCAGCGTCCAGCCGCCGCGCCACCAGAACGACTCCGTATAACCCGTGAAGTCGCGCCAGCGCGATACGGGGAACCAGATGCTCGTCACGCGGCCGAGCAAGTGATGGTGAGGCACGAATCCGAACCAGCGCCCGTCTCGGCTCTGGCTGCTGTTGTCGCCCATCAGAAACACGTGGCCCTCGGGCACGACTGCATGCGCGGGGTCCGGCCACTGACCATAGTGGTTGCTGCTGGTCTCTATGGTGTAGTGCACATCGGGCATGTCGGGCGGGAGCTTGAGCGCGACTCCGTCAGCGTAAATCTTGCCGTCTCTTTTGATCTCGATGGTCTCGCCGGGCAGGCCTACGACGCGCTTTACCAGCGTGTCGTGTACCGCGCGATCTTCGACGGACTTGAAGACGACGATGTCCCATCGCTCGGGCATGGGGCCTTCCCACAGCCACTTGTCCGTATACCAGATCGTCTTGAGGGTGAAATAGATGCGGAATCCGTTGAACGGCCAACGGACGCCGTACGCGTGCTTATTGACGAAGAGCCGATCGTTAATCTGCAACGTGGGATACATCGAACTGGACGGAATCTTGAACGGCTCGGCGACCGGCCAGCGGATCAGGAGCGCGATGCCGATGGCGAACGCGATACTCTTCGTCCACTCGAAGGCAGTCCGCAGAAAAGCGGATCCGCCGCCCCCCTCTCCCCCGTTTTCGTCCGAATTCTTCGCCATGAGCGCGCTAGTCTATGTCAACGCCAGCCGGGGATTCGACTCGCGACGCGGCAGTCCGGATTCGGCGGCGACGGCGGCCGGGCAGCCACACGGCCCGCACGAGGCCCACGATGTCGGGCGCCGTAAGCGCGTAGAGCGCGGGCACATCGCCCTCCGTGGGCGGGCCGGTGACGACGACGCGCAGTCCGCCGGCACGCTCCACGTGCTTCACCTCGCCGAAATACACATCGTGTGCGCGCGATCGGGACATCCGGTAACAGAGAATTTCGCCGGGGCGCGGCGCGCGCCACCAGACGAACCGGTGACGCAGGAACGGGATTCGAAGACCGTAGGTCAAGCGATCGACGACGACGTGTTCTCCACGACGAAGGCCCGCGGATGGAATCGATCCGCGGAGTTTCAGGGAAAACAGGATGAATCCGGGAACGATTTCCCACGCGAGCAGCAGCGCGATCGATCCATACAGAATTAGCCGTCCGCGCGGCGTACTTGAGAAGCCCGACAAGTCGCGCGCCCGGCCGGGAGGCGTCACGATGGCAAATGCGCGTCCAATCAGATTCTCCTTCGCGACCCAGCCGAACATCCGGCTGTCGAAACTCTCCGGACCATTGTCGCCGAGACAAAAGTAGAAACCCTCGGGCACGGTCGCATACTCCGCGCCGGTGAGCACGCCATATTGCAGTGGCATCATGGCCTGGAGCTCCCGGATCCACCACTGCCGCACGAGGTCCCACGTTTCCGGTCGCGCACTCCGCGCGAGACGGAGCGCCGCGCCGCGCGAAATCGCATCGAGATTCTGATCGCCGATTTCCGTGTGGATCCGGTCAATATCCTCGCGCAGCACTTTAAAGCTGGACCGCGGTTCCTTCGGTAGGTTGACGGGAATGCGGCGTGATTTGGCGAACCCGACGATCAGCCGAGCGATCGTTTCATCGCCGGTGTCGTACTCGGCGAGATAGCTTAGAGTCTCGGCAATCTCTTCGGGCGGATCGAGCCGCTTGCCGTCCACCAAGATGCCGCCGTTTACCACACGCACGCGCTCGCCAGGTAGTCCGACCACGCGTTTGATTAGTATCTGGCCTTCTTCCGACGGCGCGGGCGAATCGAAGACGACAATGTCCCAACGCTTCGGGGCGCCGGTCTCGAAGATTCGCGCCGTCGTGAAGGGCACACGCGGGCCGAAGGCGAGCTTGTTCACCGCGACGCGGTCGCGCGCGGCGAAGTTCGTATCGCCGTGCAGCACCGGCTCCATCGATTCGGACGGGATGCTGTAGACGGTAAGCACGCCCCAGCGGATGATGAGGAACAGGATGAGGAGCCGCATCCAGCTCAGGCCATTGGCGCTGGTCCACGGTCCCGTAAACCAGCGGACGACGGCGCCTATCGCTCCGGAGCCGGTGAACCGCGGCCAGAAGTTCCGCCGATCGTGGACGGCGCGCCGGCGGTCGCGCGTGGCGCGCCGCCGATCGCGGTCGGCCGGTTCGATCGGCCGCTCCACGATCAGCCCCCGTCCTCGTCAACGCGAAGCAGGGCCATGAAGGCCTCCTGCGGCACTTCGACCGCGCCGACCTGCTTCATGCGCTTCTTGCCTTCCTTCTGCTTTTCGAGCAGTTTCCGTTTGCGCGTGATGTCGCCGCCGTAACACTTGGCCGTGACGTTCTTGCGCAGCGCCTTGACCGACTCGCGCACGATGATTTTACCCGCGATGGCGGCCTGGATCGCGATCTCGAACTGGTGCCGCGGGATGAGCTTCTGGAGCCGCGAGGCGAGCTGCCGGCCGACGACGACCGCGCGTTCCCGGTGCACGATGCAGGACAGCGCGTCGACGCGGTCGCCGTTCAGCAAAATGTCGAGCTTGACGAGGTCGCCCGGCCGATACCCGATGATGCGGTATTCGAGTGAGCCGTATCCGCGCGTGAGCGTCTTCAATTTGTCATAGAAATCGAGCACGATCTCGGCCAGCGGCATCTGGTATATCGCCATGCAGCGGTTCGCGTCGATATAGTCCACGCGCACGTGGATGCCGCGCTTCTTCTTACACAAGTCGATGACGGCGCTCAGGTATTGCGTCGGCACCATGATGTCCGCCTCGATGTACGGTTCCTCCGTCATCTGGACGTGACTCGGCGGCGGCATCTTAGACGCGTTCTCGATGTCGATGACCTCGCCGGTCGTCATCGTGACGCGATACGACACGTTCGGGACAGTGGTGACCAGCGTGAGATCGAACTCGCGCTCAAGCCGTTCCTGGATGATCTCCATGTGCAACAGACCGAGGAACCCGAGCCGGTAGCCCAATCCGAGCGCGTCGGAACTGTCCGCCTGGAACGTGAAGCTGCAATCGTTCAGCCGGAGCCGGTCGAGCGCGTCGCGCAGTTCGGTGTAGTCTGTCGTGCCGGCGGGGTACATGCCGCAGAAGACGACCGGCTTCACTTCCTCGTAGCCGGGCAGGGGTTCCGTGGCCGGCCGGATCGCGTCGGTGACGGTGTCGCCGATCTTCGTGCGGTCGAGCGAGCGGATGTTGCAGATGA
>CAYUZD010000252.1:0-5185 GCA_964449475.1 uncultured Nitrospirales bacterium | reverse complement strand
ATCTCGGCAACGTGGCCGTGCCGGTCGATTCGAATGACGGTATAGTTCGCGGACATCGCTTTCTCCTTGGATTGCACCCGGTAGAGTAGATAGTTAATATGTAAGCAGACTGGGCCGCGCGATGCCAGTTCACAACCGTATCGCCGGCAATCAGTCTTTATCTTCAGCCGTATCGCGCTCTAAATCCGCCTCTGAACATGTCCTCATCCCTAAACTTCACCAACCGCCCCGCCCTCTTCCGCGCGCTCGAGGCCGAACCCTTCGACCTCCTCGTCATCGGCGCGGGCATCACCGGCTGTGGCGTCGCGCGAGACGCCGCAATGCGCGGCATGCGCGTCGCGCTGGTGGACGCCGCCGACATCGCTGCGGGCACGTCGAGCCGTTCGAGCAAACTCGTCCACGGCGGCATGCGCTACCTCGCGCAAGGCCAGATGAACGTCGTGCGCGAGGCCGCCACGGAACGCAAGACACTGCGCCGGATCGCGCCGCACCTCGCACAGACCATGCCGTTTATCGTGCCAGGCCGTTCGCGCGCGTCGCTCCTCAAGTTCAAGGCCGGCATGCTCGCCTACGAGCAACTCGGCGAGGTGGACAAGGCCGAATCGCACGAGATGTGGGACGTCGACCGCATCCGCGCCGAGGAACCGCTGCTCCGCACCGGCGACCTGCGCGGCGCCGTCGTCTACCCGGAGTACGTGACCGACGACGCGCGGTTGACCCTCGCGAACGCGCGCAGTGCCGCTGCCGCCGGCGCAACCGTCACCACCTACGCGCGGGTGACCGTCATCGATTCCGAAGGCGGCCGCGCAGCGGGCGCGACCGTCGCCGGCGCACTTCACGGCGAGAATATTGGCGCACGCATCCGCGCTCGGCTCATCGTCAATGCGGCCGGTCCCTGGCTCGACGCCGTGCGCGCGCTCGAGGATCGCGCCGCGCCGCCGCTGCTCCAACTTACGAAAGGCATCCACGTAACGCTCACGCGCGAACGCCTGCCGATTCGCCACACCATCATCATGGTCACGGCCGACAAGCGCTCCATCTTCGCCGTCCCGCGCGATGAATTCATCTATTTCGGCACGACGGACACGTTCTACCCCGATGCCGAGTACTGGCCGGAGATCACGCGCGAGGACGTGGACTATCTCCTCCGCTGCGGCGAGGCCGCGCTCGATACGCCGCCGATTGCGGACTCGGATATTGTGTCGATGTGGTCCGGCGTCCGCCCACTCCTCGCGCAAGAGGGAAAATCGCCGTCCGAAATCTCGCGCAGGCACGAAATCCTCGACGGCCCGCACGGAGTTCTGTCCATCGCCGGCGGCAAACTCACCAGCTACCGTTCCATGGCCGCGCGGATCATCGACCAGTGCGAAGAGCGCCTAGGTCGCGCACACGCGCCTTGCCGCACAGCCGATTCGCCGCTTCCAGGCGGTGACTTTTCTTCGCTCCACGACGTGAAGGCCGGACTCAGGAGCGCCGCGCTCGGCCAAGCCGGCGCGTCGCGGCTCGCACGGCTCTACGGTAGCGAAGCCGCCGCCGTGGTCGCCGATGGAGCCACCATCGAGGCCGAGGCGCGCTGGGCCGTGCTCCGTGAAGGCGCGCTCACGCTCGAGGACTACTGGGTACGGCGCAGCGCCCGCGCGCGCTTCGACCACGAGGGTGGCATGGCCGCGCTCGCGCCCGCCGCCAGTGCGATGGGCGACGTGCTCGGTTGGTCCCCGGTCGAACGCGCCAGCCAGATCGACGCCTGCCGCGCCGCGCGCGCCAGCGAAATGTCCATCGTCCAACCGGAGGAAACGCATCGTGCCGTCAGCGGCCGTTAACGAACTGCTCAGCGCACTCGGCTCCGCAGCCGTCGTGACCGAGGGCGATCTGCTCGATCAGCGCCGCCACGACTACTGGGTCCGCAGCCACCTCGACGACGCGCAATCCCGGCCGGCGCCACGACCCGCGTGCGTCGTCCGCCCGCGTTCGCGGAACGACGTGGTCGCCGTCGTGAACGCCTGCCGCAAGCACGGCGCGCCGCTCATCCCGTTCGGTCTCGGCAGCGGCGTGTGCGGCGGCGTCATCACGCGTCCGGATGCCGTCCTGCTCGACATGAGCGCGATGAACACCGTGCGCGACATCGACGAACGCAACCTGCTCGCCGCGTTCGACGCCGGCAAGAACGGCCTCGAAGCCGAGAAGGAAGTCGCGAAGCGCGGACTCACCATCGGCCATTGGCCGCAATCCATCGGCGTCAGCTGCGTCGGCGGCTGGATCGCCACGCGCGCCTCCGGACAATTCTCCACGGCCTACGGCAACATCGAGGACATCGTCTACAGCATCGAGGCCGTGCTCCCCACGGGAGACATCGTCACGCTCGGCAAGGCCCCGCGCGCCTCCGCCGGACCCGATCTGCGCCACCTCATGCTCGGCAGCGAGGGCACGCTCGGCGTCATCACCGGTGTCACGCTGTCGTTGCGTCGCGCGCCGGAGAAGTCCGCGCACACCGCGTTTTACGCGAAGGACATGGCCTCCGGCATCGAGGCGCAGCGCCGCATCGTGCAGGCGGGCTGGCTGTCGCCCGTCATGCGGCAATACGACGAGACCGAGACGAACCGCAACTTCACCGATTTCGCGCGCGGCAGTGATTCGCTGCTCTTCATGGTGCACGAAGGCCCGACCGAGCGCGTCGAGGCCGAAGTGCGCGGCGTCACCGCCATCGCGCTCAAGGCGGGGCTCGACGCCGCGCCGGAGGACGCCGCGCGCAAGTGGCTGCACGATCGCAATCATGTCCCCACGTGGGAGAGCTTCCTCAAGAACGGCATCGTCCTCGACACGATCGAGATTTCATCCACCTGGGACAGGATCGGCGCGATCTACGACGCCGTGACCGCGAGCCTGCGTGAAGTCCCCGGCATGCTCGCCGCCTCCGCGCACAGCTCCCACGTCTACCGCTCCGGCATCAACCTCTATTTCACGTTCGCCGCGCGACCCGCGAACCGCGACGACATGGCCGCGACCTACGACGAGGCCTGGCGGCGCGTGATGGAAGCCACCGCGGCGCACGGCGGCGGTGTCGCCCATCACCACGGCGTAGGCCGCGTGCGGCGGAACTATCTGCACCACGATCTCGGACCGGGCGGCGTCGCGTTGCTGCGCACGCTCAAGAAGGCGCTCGACCCCACGGGCTTCATGAACCCCGGCGTGCTCATCCCCGATGCCTGAGGCGCTCCTCGCGATCGACGCCGGCACAACCAGCGTCCGCGTACTGATCGCCGGGCTCGACGGACGCATTCACGCGTCCGTCCGCGAAACGTTGCCAATTGTCTACCCCGCGCCCGGACGGGTGGAGCAGGACGCCGAACGAATCTGGTCCACGGCGCAAACGCTGGCACGCGCGGCACTGCGCGAGGCGAGATTGGTCGTGAGCGACGTCGCCGCCATCGGCATCACCACGCAACGGGCCAGTTGCGTCGTCTGGGACCGCGCGACCGGCCGCGCCCTGTCCCCGCTCGTCAGTTGGCAGGACCTGCGCGGCGCGGATCGCTCCGCAGAACTCCGCGCCGCCGGTTTCTTCGTGATGCCGCAATCGGCGGCGGCAAAGCTGGAGTTGGTCCTCGACACGATCCCGCACGGCCGCCGCCGCGCCGAGGCCGGCGAACTCGCCTGGGGCAACATCGACAGTTACCTCGCGTTCCGGTTGTCGGGCGGCGCGATCCACGCCACCGATCGCTCCCAAGCATGCACGACCGCCTATCTCGACGCCGAAACCGGCGGCTGGAGCGCACCGTTGCTCGATCTTCAGCGGTTGCCGCTTTGTTTCTTTCCGAAGCTCGTCGATACGTGGGGCGTCATCGGCGATTGCGCGACGGAGGTCCTCGGCGCGCCGGTTCCCATCGCCGCCATCGTCGGCGATCAGCAAAGCGCCGCAATCGCGCAGGACTGCCGCGCGCCCGGCCTCGGCAAAGTCACCTACGGCACGTCCGCGACCGCGAATGTCCACACCGGCCCCGAAATCCGCACCGTCCCCGGAACGTATCCGCTGGTGTTGTCGCATGCGAGGAACGTCACCGAATTCTGTGTCGAAGGCATGGTGATCACCGCCGGCGCCGCGCTCGACTGGCTCGCGGGCACCGGTCTGCTCGATAGTCCTTCGCAGGCCGGCGCGCTCGGCGCTGCCGTGGACGACAGCGGCGGCGTGTCCATCTTGCCCGCGCTGCAAGGGCTCGGTACGCCGCACGGCGACCACCAGCGCCGCGGTCTCATCAACGGTATTTCGCGCGGCACGCGCCGCGAACATCTCGCGCGCGCGATGCTCGAAGGCATCGCCTTCCGCGTGCGCAACGTGCTCGACGCGATCTATTCCGGCCTCGCCGTCCACCGCCCCGGCGCCCTGCGCGCGGACGGCGGCGCGTCGGCCAACGACCTCCTCATGCAACTCCAGGCGGACACCCTCGGCTGCGCAGTCGAGCGTATGGCGCCCATCGAAGCGAGCGCCTTCGGCGCAGCACTCCTCGCCGGCGTCGGTGCCGGAGTGCTCTCCACCGCGGACATCGGTGCCCTTCGCCAGGTCGACCGATCGTTCGAGCCCCGCGGCACGCAGGACGAACGCGACGCGCGGTACGCCGCGTGGCGCGCAGCCTGTTCCCTGCCCACCGCGTGATGCTGGATCGCGCGCGTATCCGTGTGAAAGACTGAACGCTCATCGATTGGGAGGTCTTGCCATGTTTCATCGAATCGCACTGACGATCGCCCTGCTCGCGGCCTCGTGGACCACCGCTCAGGAAGCAACCATCCCGCCCGACATGGACGCCGCCACCGCCGCGTTGCAAGCCTCGACGCGCCACCAGGAGTTCGTCCGCCTCAAGCTGCCGTCCGGCGGCGAGGTCAACACGTTCGTCGTATTTCCTGAGCGCCCCGACAAGGCCCCCGTCGTCATCGTCATCCATGAAATCTTCGGCATGACCGACTGGGTCAACGCCGTCGCCGACCGCTTCGCCGCCGAGGGCTTCATCGCGCTCGCGCCCGACATGATCACCGGCATGGACGGAAACGCCATGGGCACGGTCCGCGCGCTGACAAAGGATCAAATCGTCGAGCGCCTCAACGCCGTGCGCGATCACGGACTCTCGCTCCCCGCCGCGAACGGCAAAATCGGATGCGTCGGGTTCTGCTGGGGCGGCAGCTCGACCTGGCTCTACGC
>CAYUZD010000251.1:0-5190 GCA_964449475.1 uncultured Nitrospirales bacterium | reverse complement strand
ATTGACGAGTTGTCGGCCCTCCCAGACGTTGTGCGAACAGGGCTTCTCGACGTAGACGTCCTTGCCGGCCTCGATGGCCCAGATGGCGGCAAGCGAGTGCCAGTGGTTCGGTGTGGCGATCGAGATGACGTCGATGTCCTTGTCGTCGAGCAGCTTGCGGATGTCGTTCACGTGCTTGGGCTTGTTCTTGAAGCCCGGGATGGTCTGACCGGCGTTCTTCGGATCCGGCCGATCGGTGAAGAAGGCCTGCATCGTCGGTTGGAATGTGTTCTCATCCACATCGCACAACGCGGCGATCTCAACGTCTTTGAGTCCGCCGAGTCCGCCGATGTGGTCCTTGCCGCGGCCGCGAATGCCGACGACGCCGACGCGGACCCGGTTGTTGGAACCGGCCCACGCGGTCTTTGACGTGCCGAGTACACCCGCGGCGGCCGCCGCGGTCGCGCTGACCTTGGCTGCGCCCTTCATGAAATCTCTGCGTGAAACGTTGTCCATGACTGCCTCCTCGATGCGCCGCGGCCCCAAGAGACCCAGTCTCTCTCCACGTTGTCGCCCTTAGACTACTTCGTCGAGCCTCAAAATGGAAGCGCCCCGGCCCGCCGGATTCGGCGGATCGGGGCGCCAAAAACGACGGGATTACCTTGCCTTGCTGAAATTATCGCCCACCACGGTCCAGTTCACGACGTTCCAGATCGCCTTGAGGTAGTCGGGCCGGCGGTTCTGGTACTTGAGATAGTAGGCGTGTTCCCACACGTCGATGCCGAAGATCGGCGTCTGGCCGTTCATCAGCGGCGAGTCCTGGTTGGCGGTGCTGAGGACGGCGAGCTTGCCCTTGTCGAGTACTAGCCAGGACCATCCGCTGCCGAAGCGCTTGACGCCCGCGCCCTCCATCTCCGTCTTGAGCGCGTCGAGACCGCCGAAGGCGCCCTTGATGGCGTCGGCCAGCGCGCCGGACGGTTCCTTCGCGCCGCCGGGCGTGAGCGTCCTCCAGAACAGCGCGTGGTTCGCATGGCCGCCACCGTTGTTGATGACGGCCTGCTTCTTGTCCGCGGGAACGACGCTGAGGTCCTTGAGCAGGGCTTCCACGGATTTGTCGCCGATGTTCACGCCCTCGAGTGCGGCGTTCAGATTGGTCACGTAGGCCTGATGGTGCTTGCCATGGTGGATTTGCATCGTCGTGGTGTCGATGTGCGGCTCGAGCGCTTCAAACGCGAAACCGAGTGCGGGCAGTGTGAACGCCATTCGTGGGACTCCTTCGTTGGATGGGGTTGACGATCGTCAGATAAGAAAAAATCAGGACTTGGCGACGCCAATGACGCCCTGGGCAATCCGCGCGCCGGCGTTTCCGGTCGGCTGCGTGGTGAGGTCGTCCGCGGCGGCATGGACGATCACGCCCCGGCCGAGCACGCAGTTCGTGCCGTTCAGCTCGACGGATTTGTCGAGCCGCTTGTACATGGCGTGGCCGTTCGCGTCGGATTCGAGGTTACCCAGATCGCCGACGTGCCGCGCGGCGCCGTCGGGCGCACCGTGGGCGTGGCCGCCGGGATTGAAATGGCCGCCCGCGGCGGTGCCGTCCTTCGACGAGATATCGCCGAACTCGTGAATGTGGAAGCCGTGCTTGGAATTGGGCGCCAGACCCATGATGTGCGCCTCGACGAGCACGCCGTCGGCCTGCTGCGTGAAGGTGACGGTGCCGCTCACCTTGTTGCCCTCGGTCGCGGTCAAGACGCAGACCGCCTTGGTTACGCCGGCGAGATCCTCGGCATTCGCGCGCGGAATCGCAGAGACCCCAGCGATGGCGAGAATCGCGACGGCGGCCAGCGCCGCGGCCCAGTACCGCTTGAGAGTGGATTTCATGGTGCTCCTCCTTCGTCGGCGGGGTGAACTTCACCCCCGCGCAGTGTTGTTTTGGAGACTAACAACGATACCGCGCGAACTATGCCGAATCCAAGAGCACGATGGTGGACGCGCAGCGTACCGCAGAGCGGGGCTGCGAATCAGGGCGCGGAGGGCGTCGGGCGGTTTCAGGGAACGGGTGCGCTGGCGAGCAGGGCGATGGGATAGCCGGGCGGGAGGATGAGCGCGGCGAAGACCTGGTCGTACTGCGGCGAACGTCCGCGATCGAGGAAGAAATTGCGGACGATGTCGATCGAACGGCTGGGTTCGTAGGCGGCGTAGCGCTGGAACCGCTCGATGACGAGCGGGTGCTCGGCGCGGTGGGCGTACTCCTCGCGGATGATGGGCAGCACGAGTTCACGGCGGCGTCCCCAGAAATGCGGCGGGTTGTAGGACTCGTCGAAATAGGGATTGACGTAATTTCGGAGGTCGATGTCGCGCGTGGGGCGCCACCCATCGTCGTCCTGCGCGAGATAGGGGGCATCGCCCTCGCAGAAGTTCCGCGCGAACTCGAAGCCCTGGTAATTGGCCTCGAGATCGGCGTGCGAGAAGATGCCGTCCACGCCAATCCCGACGAGCGTGTTCTCGGAGAACACGCCCCAGCGAATCACGCGATCGATCGCTTCATCCTCCGACGCTGCGTACTGCCGGTAGTTGAGGTACTTCCTGTAATACCGTTTGCCGAACCCGAAGAAGTGCCCGAGCTTGTCGCCGCCGAGATAGACATCGCCAATGCGCAAGGTGGGCGACATCGGCAGGACGTAGGGGAACGCGAGTCCGCGGTAGATGCTCATGCGGTTGTATTCGAGGTTGGAGACCGAGCGCGGCGGGAAGACGTCGACGTCTTCGCTGTTGCGGATGAAGTCCTTGAAGCGCGCAGTGAGGCGGCCCTTGAAGATGTAGTCGATGAATTCCAGCGCGAGCGCCTCGCATTCGCAGGGCGGTTCGATGGCGCTGTTGCGATACGCAAGATAGTCGCGAAGTTCGGAGTTGAGATAGTCGTTGATCGCGCCGGACGAATCCTCGAGTTCGATGTCCCACGCGAGGAACTGGTCGGTCTCGTCGGCGGTTGCGGACAGGGCGAAGGCGCAGAACGCGAGCACGACTGCACGGATACCAGGCCGGATCATGGCCGGTTCGCCTCCACTTGACCACTGACAATTCTGCCCTAAATCGGTACAGTTTGGCTAGGAGGCGGCTTTTTTCGGGCGAAACAGGTGGGTGGACGGGCCGTGGACAAGCTCCCCGGACTCCATCAGGGTCTCGCCGAGCGTGGGGTGCGGATGGATGGTCAGCGCGAGGTCGGATGCGAGCGCGCCCATCTCGATGGCGAGCGCGACTTCTGAAATCAGTTCGCCCGCGCCCGCGCCGACGATGCCCGCGCCCAGGATCCGACCGGTCTCGGGATCGACGAGAATCTTCGTCAGGCCCTCGGTGCGGTTGACCGTCGTCGCGCGGCCCGAGGCGGCCCAGGGGAATCGGGCGACCTCGACGGCGACGCCGCGGTCGCGCGCCTCGATTTCAGTCAGGCCGACCCAGGCGACTTCGGGGTCGGTGAACACGACGGCGGGGATGCATTGGGCGTCGAAGGCCGAGCGCATGCCCGCGACGACTTCGGCGGCGACGATGCCCTCGCGCGTACCCTTGTGCGCGAGCATGGGCTGGCCGACGACGTCGCCGATCGCGAGGATGTTCGGATCGGCCGTGCGCATGGAGGCGTCGACCTCGACGAAGCCGTGCTTGTTCACGACGGCGGCGGTGTTGTCGAGACCGATGCCGGACGAATTGGGCCGGCGTCCGACGGAGACGAGCATGCGGTCGAACGCGGCCTTCGCCTGATCCTGTTTCGCATTCTCGATGACGACGCGGACCTCCTTCTCATCCACGCGGACCTCCACGATCTTCGACTGCATTTGGATCGATTCGCAGAGGTGCTCCATGCGCGCGGCGAGCGGCTTCACGAGATCGCGGTCGGCGCCGGGTAGGAGCGTGGGCGTCATCTCGACGACGGTGACGCGCGAACCGAGCGCGGCGTAGACCGTGGCGAGTTCGAGGCCGATGTAGCCGCCGCCGACCACGAGCAGGCGGTTGGGCACGTCGGGCAGTTCGAGTGCGTCCGTCGAGGTCATGATGCGATCGGATTCGGGCATGAGCTCGGGGATGACCGCTGGGCGCGATCCGGTCGCGAGGATGCAGTGCTCGAATCGGACGATGACGGTGTGGCCGTCCACGGTGATGACCTGGAGCGTGTTCGAGTCGAGAAAGCTGCCACGGCCCTGGATGGGCGTAATCTTGCGCGCCTTTACCAGCATGCCTGTGCCGCCGGTCATCTTCGAGACGACCTCGCGCGTGGAGGCGCGGACGCGATCGACGTCGATCCTGGGCTCGGCGAAGTGGACACCGAAGTGGGCGGCGTCGCGGGCCTCGAGGATGACGCGCGCGACGTGCAGCAGCGCCTTGGACGGGATGCAGCCGCGGTAGAGGCAGGTGCCGCCGGGGTTCTTGTCCGTATCGACGAGCGTGGTCTCGATGCCGAGATCGGCCGCGCGAAACGCCGCGCCGTAGCCCGCGGGCCCGCCGCCGAGCACGCAGAGTTTGGTCGAGACGGTCGCGTCGGCCATCGGCGCGGTCACCCGAGGAACATCGTCAGCGGTTGCTCGAGCGCGTCGCAGATCCAGCGCGTGAAGCGCGCGGCGTCGGCGCCGTCGATCACGCGGTGGTCGTAGCTGAGCGAGACAGGCATCATCGTGCGCGGGACGAATGCGCCGTCGATGTACACCGGTTCGGTCCGCGCGCGGGAGACGCCGAGGATCGCGACCTCGGGCAAGTTCACGATGGGGCTGAACGACGTGCCGCCGATGCCGCCGAGATTGGTGATGGTAAACGAGCCGCCCTGCAATTCTTCGAGCGTGGTTTTGCGCTGGCGGGCGCGGTCGGAGAGATCGGCGAGTTCCGCGGCGATCGCGAAGATGCCCTTGCGGTCGGCGTTCTTGATGGACGGGACGAGCAGGCCCCATTCGGTGTCCACGGCGACGCCGACGTTGTAGTACTGCTTCAAAACGATCTCCGAGTTCGCGACGTCGAGACTGGCGTTGAATTGGGGGAACTTCTTGAGCGCCTCGGCGACGACGCGCACGAGAATCGCGGTGACGGTGAGCTTGCCGCCCGCGCGTTCGGCGGCCTTGGCGTGTGCAGCGCGGAATCGTTCGAGTTCGGTGATGTCGGCCTTGTCGTTCTGCGTGACGTGGGGAATCGCGGCCCACGCGCGCGAGAGGTTCTCGGAGGTGAGGCGGC
>CAYUZD010000250.1:0-5222 GCA_964449475.1 uncultured Nitrospirales bacterium | reverse complement strand
TGTCGGTCTCGATCGACATCACGATCTCTTCGCGGATCGGGTCGATCGGCGGGTTTGTCACCTGCGCGAAAAGCTGCTTGAAGTAATTGAACAGGAGTTGCGGCCGCAGCGACAAAACCGCGAGCGGCGTGTCGTTCCCCATTGACCCGACGGGCTCCTTGCCCTCCTTCGAGTTCGCGACGGGTGCAATCAGAATCTCGAGGTCCTCAAGGGTGTACCCGAAAATGATCTGCCGCTCGAGCAGCGACACCTTCTCCGCCTCCGCGCCATTTGCCGGTTTCTCCGGCTTGGCGGGCAGTGTCGTCCGGTGCATCGAGATCCACTTGCGGTATGGCTGTCGCGACGCGAGCGTCTCTTTTACTTCCTCGTTGCTGACGATCCGCTGTTCCTCGGTGTCGATCAGCAGGATGCGGCCCGGTTCGAGCCGGCCTTTCTTGACGATCTTGCTCTGCGGAATATCGAGCACGCCCACCTCGGACGCGACCACGATGAAATTGTCGTCCGTCAGCCAGTACCGCGACGGCCGCAACCCGTTCCGGTCGAGCACGGCCCCGACCTGCACGCCGTCGGAAAACGCCACCGCCGCCGGCCCGTCCCACGGCTCGATCATGCTCGCGTGGTATTCATAGAACGCCTTGCGGTCGTCCGGCATCGATTCATGGCCCGACCACGGCTCGGGAATCATCATGGCGATCGCATGCGCGACGCTGCGCCCGCCGCGCACGAGCAACTCATACGCTTCGTCGAAGTTCGCGCTGTCGCTCGCGCCCTCGGTCAGGATCGGCGCCAGCTTGCGCACGTCGCCGCCGAACAGCGGGTTGGCGAGTTGCGACTCGCGCGACCGCATGTTGTTGATGTTCCCGCGCAGCGTATTGATTTCGCCGTTGTGGCAAATGAACCGGTAGGGGTGCGCGAGCCGCCATTTCGGCAGCGTGTTCGTGCTGTAACGCTGGTGGACGAGTGCAAGGCTCGTCTCGAACCGCTCGTCGGACAGATCGGAGTAGTACGCCTTGATCTGCTGCGCGAGCATCAGGCCCTTGTACACAATCGTCCGCGCGGACAGGCTCGGGAAATAGAACACGTCCCGCTGTTCGAGGCCCGACGCTGCCACCGCCCGCTCAATCTGCTTGCGAATGACCAGCAGCTTCCGCTCGAAACTGTCCGTGTCGAGTCCGGGAGCGCGCTTGATGAATACCTGCTCGATGACGGGCTCGCCGTCTCGCGCGAGCCACCCGAGCGCCGACGAGTTCCGCGGCACGTCGCGCCAGCCCAGCAGCGTCTGCCCTTCGGCCTCGACGAATTTCTGCACGATGTGCTTGCAGGCGGCGCGGTCCTCGGTCGAATGCGGCAGGAACGCCATCCCCGCGGCGTACGCGCCCGGCTCGGGCAGTGTAAATCCAAGCGTCTCAGCCTGTTCCGCAAAAAAACGGTGCGGCGTCTGGAACAACAGTCCCGCGCCGTCCCCCGTCTCCGGGTCGCAGCCGCACGCGCCCCGGTGCACGAGGTTTTCGAGCACCGCGACGCCCCGGCGCACGATTTCGTGCGTTTTCCGCCCGTCCACGTTCGCCACGATGCCGAATCCGCAGGCATCGTGCTCGTGGAGCGGGTCGTACAGGCCGTTCTTCGTCAAGACAGATCGCATGTTTTCCTTAGTCCAACTTCAACGTTCGGGAGTTCGGTTCAGGTTCGAGCGTCGGAGCACGATCAACAGGGGTTGGCGTGGATGTGCGCGCTCGGACGCCGAGCGCAAACTCTACTGCACACCCTCCGTTCATGTCAATTCCACTCCGATATTCCCGCATGCCGTTTCGCGCGGCCCGAATCCTTTGCTATACTCCGCGCCCGATGCGCACAGGCAGTTGTGCGCCAATAGTTTAGCGAATTTTCGTCCGCGCGAAACGTCGCGCAGATCCGGCCGGTCTTAATCCTACTATTCCGTCGGTTCGTCCCCCGGCGGCAACGCCTTGGTATCTTCGACTCCTTTCATGAACGCCACCCCACTCGGCTCCCCGAACGATCCAAATTGGACCCCGCCGGACTACGGACCCTCCCCGGGCGCGCTGCGCACCATCGAAGTCACCGGGTGGTGTCTTTTCGCTGTCTGGGCAAGCGTCCTCGTCACCTGGGGCATCATCCAGCCTGAACCCTATGCGCAGGGATGGCGGCTCGTGCTCGAACTGGCCTTCCTCGGCCACGTCGTGAACGCCGCGGACGGTATCTCCAGCGGATTCAGCAACGGATACCTGCTGTTCCAGTGCGGGTTGCAGGATATCATCCTGGTCCTGTGCGTGTTTCCATGGGTCGTCCGCGCCTATCAGGGCATCCACGCGCGGGGATTCGTCGGCAAGACGATCGACAATTTCCGCAAAAGCGCCGAGCGACACCATCGAGTCGTCGAACCGTTCGGTGCGCTCGGACTGTGGCTGTTCGTGCTCTTCCCGTTCTGGGGCACGGGCGCGCTCGTCGGCAGCGTCGTCGGTTATCTTCTCGGCCTGCGCACGTGGGTCATCTTCCTCGCCGTCTTCTCAGGACACCTGATCGGAGTCACCGCCTCGGTCCTGCTCTTCGACTCGCTCGAGGGCTGGCTGCGAAAGTTCGACCGCAGTTACGTCGCGTTCCTGCCCTGGATCGTCGTCTCCGGCCTCACGGTCATCTGGCTCGGCACCAACGCCTGGCGCCAGTACCGCGAACGCCGGGCCCAGTGACCTGGCCAGTCTTGACCTGGCCCCTCCCAATCCACTAGAACACCCCGGCTGTTCCCGAAGCCGTGTACGGCCGATTTGAAACGACGCGCGCCCTTGGGGTCGCGACGGGAGCGAAACGACCATGGCGTTACCGCTTCGCAGGGCGCTCTGTTTCGCGCTCGCCGGCATCGGCCTCCTGATTTCGGGCGTGTTGCTCGCGCGCACGTTCGCGCTGCTTCAGGGCCAATCGTCGCGCTCGCTCAATATCTGCTCCGCCGTATTCGGCTCGAACTGCGATGAGACGCTCGTAAGCGCTTCCTCGTGGCAATTCGGCATCCCGCTCGCCGGGTGGGGCGTCGTCTATTACGCGCTGTTGCTCGCGCTGTTCGTGCTCGGCATCGCCTTCGGCGACGCGTTCCGGCGGGAGTCCGCGGCCGCCGCGTTCGTAGTGTCGCTCGGTGGACTCGCGGTGAGCGTCTTCCTCGTCTGGACCATGTTCTCGGGTTCAGCGGAGTATTGTCCGCTCTGCGCCGCGACGCACGCCGTCAATCTCACGCTCGTCGGCGCGATCGTCTGGGCCGACGGCCGCCACCCGCGCGCCATGATCGGCGACGCGCTGTCCGGGCTCCGGTATCTGCTCGGCGGCGAGACGAAGCGGCCGGACCTCGCGCCGTGGAAGCTCACCAGCTTCATCGCCGTCGCGCTCGTGGGCGTCGTCCTGTATCAATGGGTGTTCATCCGGACGCGGCTCATCGCGCCGCCGGTCCACGCCGATCACGTCCACGAAGACGTATTCGCCGAGTACCAGCGCGGCGCGCTGCACGACATCCCCGTCCGGCCGGACGATCCCCGAAAGGGTTCGCCCAGTGCCCCCGTGCAGTTCGTCGTCTTCAGCGACTTCCAGTGCCCGGCGTGTGCCGGGTTCGCGCGGCACCTGGACTCCGTGTTCGAGCGTAACAGCGACCGAATCTCCGTCGTGTTCAAGCACTTCCCACTTGGGCTCGAATGCAATCCCAGCATGAACACCGACTTCCACCCTCGCGCGTGCGAAGCCGCGTACGCCGCCGAAGCTGCGCGCGAGCAGGGCCTGTTTTGGCCGTTCCACGACGTCGCCCTGAACGCCGACCTCGCCGGGAAGCCCATCCGTGACGTGGCCGCCCAGGCCGGGCTCGACCTCATCCGGTTCGACAACTCGATGAACCAGCTCGTCGGCCGGAACCGGATCCGGGAAGACGTAGAGATCGGTAATCGGCTGGGAATCGAGGGTACCCCTACGGTCTTCGTCAACGGCCGGGAGCTGCTCCCATTCGACGCAACATCTATGCAAACCGTTATAGATAAGCTACTTACGGACTAGCTGATTCCGCACTGCTGCCGCTGTTCACCTCTTGGATAGTTTGGTGACATTTCGTATTTTTTACTTGCGGATCCACCTCGTCTCTGATAGTTTTCTCAACGTCGCGGGAAATCCCGTGTTGCGGTTCCTGCGGTGCCAGACGGACTTGCGGTTCACTTTGGGCTGGATTCATTGGGAGGAAAACTCGATATGAAACTAGGAAGACTGGCGGTTGTGTTCGCAGCGGCGGCGTTCATAGCCGCGATCCCGCTGTCCAACATGGTCCTCGCCAACCAGGAAGGAAAGGTAGACATCTGCCACTTCCCGGACGGCAAGGAGGAAGGCATCGTCATCAGCGTGTCCGCCGCGGCGCTCGACACGCACATCACGATGCACGGCGACCTAACCAAGTTCGAAGTACCCAAGGGCGGCGGCAACAAGTGCATTCGGACTTGCAAGATTCAAGCATGCAAGAAGGGCGAAGTGTTCGACAAGAAGCTTTGCCGATGCGTCCCCGGTGACGGCTGCGGGAAGGAACAAGAGTGCGGCAAGGGCCAAGTGTGGGATCCCAAGAAATGCCAGTGCGTCCCCGATGACGGTTGCGGCAAGGAACAGGAATGTGGGAAGGGTGAAATCTGGGACCCAAACAAGTGCCAGTGCGTGCCGTCCAAAGGCTGAACGTCCCTGCGTAATCCAAAGCGCGAATCTCGGCCTCCCCGGCCAGCCGGGGAGGCCGATTGAGTTTCAGGCGGTCATCGAAACCGCGCCCCTCAACCCTCGAGACAGCCGGAAAAGACGGCCGAGGCCACCGATGTCGGGCCGGCACCTGGATAGCGGACGAATTCGACGTGACCATCCAGGAACAGGACGTTCGACCCGCCCGGAACGTGGTTGTAGCCCATCGGTGACGGCAGCGTGGACGTCTGGTCCCACATGATCGGTATCGAAGCTTGCGCCACGGCGGTGGCCCCGGGATTCGACGTATCCGTGATGAGCACACGCTCGATTCCTTCGCGAAGCCGATTCAGCACGGTCGTATTGCCATTGCCGATCGGGGCAACGGACATGCCGGCATACTCAGTGAGATCGAAATCGCCGTCCAATATCGATTCCTGCTCCTCATCGGACGCGCCCAGCACCGTCAGTAGTCCCGCGGTCAATTGCGCGCCGATGCGCGAGCCAGCCGGCGCGCTGGGGCATTC
>CAYUZD010000249.1:0-5267 GCA_964449475.1 uncultured Nitrospirales bacterium | reverse complement strand
CTTCCTTGACCGAATCGACCTCTTGCCCGTCCTTTACGATGGCCACGATGCGGGCATCGGACTCGAGCGACTCGTAGCCGATGAACTCCGTCTCATGGTGGGCCTCGGCGATCTTCCGGTAGACGGGCGATAGCGCCTGCTCACCGCTGCCGGTCCACGCGCTGCGCGCCCGATCCTTCTGCCGGGTCATCGCGGTCTCGAACCCGGCCTTGTCCACCTCGTACCCGCGATCCACGGCGATATCAGTCGCGAGATCGAGCGGGAAACCATAGGTATCATGCAATTTGAAGAGTTGCTCGCCCGGCACGATCTTGTTTCCGGACTGTTTCATTCCGTCGAAGACGTCCTGCAACACGTCCATCCCGCGCGCGAGCGTGCTGCTGAACCGTTCCTCTTCCGTTTCGACAATTCGCTGGATTTGCTTCTGTTTTTCGGCAAGTTCCGGATACTGATGGCTCATCGCGTCCATCACGACCGGCGTGAGACGGTGCAGGAACGGCCGTTCGAGACCCAGTTCACGGCCGAAGCGCGCCGCGCGGCGCAGCAGACGCCGCTCTACGTAGCCCCGGCCCTCGTTCGACGGCAGGATGCCATCCGCGATCATGAACGACAGCGCGCGGACGTGGTCCGCGATCACGCAGTACGGCACGGGAGACGCGGCATATTTTGCCCGGACGTCCATCTGTTCGGTGGCCTGGATGATGGGCGCGATGATGTCGATGTCGAACACAGTCGGCAGCCCGTTCATGAGGGCCGAGATCCGTTCGAGACCCATCCCGGTGTCGATGCCCCGATTCTTCAGTTGCGGCCGCGACCCGTCCGGCTGCTGGTCGAACTGCGGGAAAACGAGGTTCCAGAACTCGATAAAGCGCTCTTTTGGGTCCTTGTCGGGCGTTGCGCCGGGGTCGATGTCCTTGCCACGGTCGAGCAGGAGCTCCGAACACGGTCCGCAGGCACCAGTCTCGCCCGCTGGGCCCCAAAAATTGTCCTTGGCGCCCATCCGGAAGATGCGGGCGGGCGGGACTCCGATTTCCCGCTCCCAAATGCGATGCGCCTCGTCGTCGTCCTGGAATACGGTCACGATGACCCGTTCACCCGGCAGCTTGAGCACCTGGGTCACGAATTCCCACGCCCACGCGATCGCCTCGGTCTTGAAATAGTCGCCAAACGAGAAATTGCCGAGCATCTCGAAAAACGTCATGTGGCGCGAGGTCTTGCCCACCTCGTCCAGGTCGTTCGCCTTGCCGCCCGCGCGCAAGCACTTCTGCGAGGTCGCCGCCCGGCGATACGGTACCGGCACTTCGCCCGTGTAGAACGGCTTGAACTGGACCATGCCGGCGCTGGTGAACAGCAGCGTCGGGTCGTTCGCCGGCACCAGCAAATCGCTGCGCTCGATCGTGTGACCGCGCTCGCGAAAGAAATCCAGATACAGTGCGCGAATTTCGTCTGTCTTCACAGGCAACGAACTCCTCGGGCTCCCGCGCGCGAATTCGCGCCGGAGAGACGGGAAACGGCGAGCCTTCGCTTCAGATTCGCCGGGAATGGCCGTTCACAACGGCGCAAGTCTAACAAAACCGCGGAAGGCCTCTCGAACGAAACCACCCCCGGACGCGTCCGGGGGTGGGAGACTTCATCCAACGAGCGGCCGGCGCCGTATCGGCGTCAGTGCCGCCCTTCGTTTCGAGTCGTGCTACCGGTTCAGCCGCTTGTTCTTCCAGTACTTCGTACCGGCGATGTCCGCCTGGAGCATCAGGCCGGCCTGGGTGAGCTGGTAGAACGCCATGCCGTTGCGGAATGTGGCCTCGGCGTTGGCGCCGAGCGGGCCGGCCACCGCGTTCGCAGACGCGTCGGCCTCCCAGCCCTTGTCGATGAACTCGTCGAACCGCTCCTTGGTCTCGAAGAAGAACACGATCTGGTACTTCTGTCCGCCGAGACCGATATTCAATCCGGCCGTACCCATGTTCATGTACGTCCGGGCGCCGTCGGACTTGCGTACCGCCACGCCGCGGCCGCCACCGCCCGAGATCATCAGCGAGATCTTGACGTTGTCGAACACCGCATAGCCGTAGCACTTGTTGTAGAGCTCCTTTGCCACCGGCTCCTTCGCGTACAACTCGTCGAGCGTCTCCTTCGCGATCGAGTCGATCTTCGCCCGTTTGGACGACACGGTCGAATTGTCGTCGTTGTCATCCTCATCCGGATACGCGGCGAACGTACCGCAGGCGAGTACCACCGCCACGAACAGGGTAAAGAGGTTCCGTTCACGTTTCATGATCGATCCTCCTTCTAACCGGGACGCCGCACCACCCCGCGCGTGCGGAGGATGCGGCCGTCCTTGCAAACTATTCGATCAAATCGCGAGTTGCGCGATCGTCACTCGTTCGGTTCGAGTTCCTCGGAGAAGACCGCGCTCGTTGTGAACGTCGATGGTTGCGAGGACTCCGCTGGGGCGGTGTACGCGGTCTGCGACGGCTGCACGCGGTTGAGCTTCTTGTCCACCCAGTACTTCGTCCCGGAGACGTCGGCCTTGAGCATCAGCCCAGATTCCGTCAACTGGTAGATGACGATGCCCTGCGTGAACGATGCGTTCGTGTTCGCGCCGGCGATGCCAGCGACCGCGTTCGCCGACGCATCGCCCTGCCAACCCTTGTACACGAAGTCCTCCATCGTCTTCTTGTCCTGGAACAGGAAGATGACTTGCGATTTCTGGCCGCCCAGGCCGATGCCTACGCCGCCCATGCCCTGTTTCATGTAGACGCGCTGGCCCGTGCCGCGCACAATGGCCACGCCGCGACCGCCGCCGCCCGATACGCCGAACATCACCTTGAGGCTGTCGAACACGGCGTACCCGTATGACATGTCAAAGAGCGTCTTGGCGTGGGCATCCTTTGCGAACAACCGATCAAGCGCCACCTCGGCCATCTGGTCAACTTCGGCCTTCTTCGCCTGCGCCTTGGCGGTCTCGGCCATCGCGCCGGTCGCGATCAGGCACAGGGCCAACGGCAACATAACAATTGACAACTTCACGCGGTTCATACGCACCTCCATGGGTTCCCCCGATCCGCTTCACCTTGCGTGGCGGTCTATTTTGTCCCCGTTACTGAATGTTCAGTCCCCCGGGTCGGGTTTCAGTGTAACGGAAACGCGTCACGCTTGCAAGAAAAGACGTACAAAACGTCAAAATATTCACACTATCGGCGTTTCTGGCTGTTATGTCGTGCAAATATCCCGCCGGAGCTGCGTAATCAGGGCCGAAACCCAGAAAATCGCCCCGATCCCGGCGAGCACACCAAAGTCTCCCCAAGGGAGCCCGCCTTCCGAAAGAATCGGGAGCGGGCGATAGTAATAGAGCAGGTTCGCGACTAGCGCGCGCTCGGCGGGTTCCCAGTACTGCGCGAGGAAATTCCACAGCAGGAAGGTGAGCGCGAGTCCGAACGACCATCCGATTGCGCGGCCTCGGCGATCGGTCAGCGTAGACGCAAACGCCGTCATCCCGCCGATCGCGGCGACGAGGAGATACAGGTTCGCGAGCACGCACGCGACGCGCAGCGCCGCCGGCCGGCCCTCGGGCGGGACGAAGCTGTACCCGATCGCGCTGCCGATCGCGGCAAGCAGGAGCACGACGAATACCGCGGCGAGGGTCAGCACGCATTCGACGCGGAAGATCCCGCCGCGCGACACGGGCAACGCGAACAGGAAATCCGCCGTGCCGCGATCGACCTCGCCGGAGGGCACGCGGGTGCAGATCGTGATCACATGCGCAAACACGAACGCGAGCACGAGCGGATGCACCCACGCGAGCGACATGAGCGACTCCGGTCCGATGGGCGCGTCGTAGTTTGCGCCGACGAGCGACTGGATCAGGTCTCGCACGAAATCGATCTGGATCAGCTCCTGCGTGAGTTCCCGCTGGTAGGACCAGAAGACGTACGAGACGAGCGCCTCGAACAGCATCAGCCCGATACCCGCCAGCACAGTCGGGAACGCGATCTCGCGCAGTGTCTTTGCCGCCAGCCCGCGATTCACAGCGGCTCTCCGTCATAGAACCGGCGAAACAGCGTCTCCAGGTCCGGCGGTGCGATGGACACGTCCCGAAGGGGTTGCTGCGCGGTCCAGCGTACCGCATCCATCACGTCGCCGATGAGCAGGCACCGCCAGCGCGCGCCGTCGCGCGACTCGAGCGAGAGAAAGGTGGGCACCGCGGCGGACTGCGCCTGCGCGGCGTCAGACCACGTCAACGTGACCGTACGGCGCGCGCGGTGGCGCAACCCCTGCAGCGATTCCTCGGCCACGAGCCGCCCCTCGCGCAGGATCGCGACGCGCTCGCACAGCGATTCCACCTCGCTCAGCGTGTGGCTCGAGAAGAACACGGTGGCGCCGTCGCGCGCGCGTTCGCGCAGCACGTCGTAAAGCGCCTGTTGCATCGGCGGGTCGAGCGCGGTGGTCGGCTCGTCGAGCACCAGCACGCGCGGGTCGTGCGCTAGACACAGCACGAGCCCGAGCTTCTGGCGCATGCCGCGCGACATGCGCTGCACGGCCACGTCAGGCGACAACGCGAACCGCTCCGCAATCGCCAGGCCCGCGGGCATCAGGTCGCGGCCGCGGACCTTGCCGACGATCGCGAGCGCGTTGCGCGCCGTCATCCAGGGATAGAGCCGCAGGTCGCCGGAGATGTAGCCGGCGTCTACTTTGATGGTCGCGCTGTCCTTCCACGCGTCGCGCCCGAACACGCGCACGGTGCCTGAGGTCGCCCGGAGCAGCCCGAGGATTACGCGGATCGTCGTCGTCTTGCCCGCGCCGTTCGGTCCCAGGAATCCGAAGATCTCGCCTTGATGAATCTCAAGCGAGAGGTCGCTGACGGCGACGCGTTTGCCGTACGACTTGCTCAGTCGATCGACCAGTATCGCTGCGTCGGCCACTGCGCTTCTCCAACTAGGCGACGGCCGCGGTCGACAGCTCACGAATGTCCGCCGCGAGACGGTCCACGTCCGCCGGCTCCGTGTCCCACGAACACATGAACCGCGCGCCGCCGTCGCCGATGAACGTATAGAACCGCCAGCCGCGCGCGCGCAGGCCCTCCATCACAGGTTGCGGCAACTCCGCGAAGACGGCGCTCGCCTCGCGCGGGAACATGCGGCGCACACCGGGCAGGCCGCGGAGCGCGCGATCGAGCCGATCGGCGCAGGCGTTCGCGTGCCGGGCGTGCGCGAGCAGCGGCGCGCCGCGATCGTGCAGCAGGCCGATCCACGGCGCGGCGAGGAAGCGCA
>CAYUZD010000248.1:0-5332 GCA_964449475.1 uncultured Nitrospirales bacterium | reverse complement strand
ATCGCCGCGTCGAATCGTTCCGCGACTCAGATGAGGAATATAATGACTGTGCGATCCGTTAACACCGGCCGTTCCCACCGAGCCGCGAAAGGCCCCACCCCATGACCGCGTTCCTCCTCCTCGTAGGCCTCGCCATCCTCACCGGCGGCGCCGAACTCCTCGTCCGCGGCGCGTCCCGGCTCGCCGCCGCCGTCCACATCTCCCCCCTCGTCATCGGCCTCACCATCGTCGCCTACGGCACCAGCGCCCCCGAAATGGTCGTCAGCGTCCAGTCCGCGCTCACCGGCCAGGCCGACATCGCCCTCGGCAACGTCGTCGGCAGCAACATCTTCAACGTCCTCTTCATCCTCGGTGTCTCCGCCCTCATCGTCCCCCTCGTCGTCCAGCAAAAACTCGTCTGGTTCGACGTACCCCTGATGATCATCGTCTCCGGGGCCGCGCTCCTCATGGGGCTGGACGGTAAAATCGGCCGCCTGGACGGCGCGCTGCTCTTCGCCGGCGTCATCGCCTACACCACATGGGCCATTACCCAGAGCCGCCGCGAAAACCTCGCCGTCCAGGCCGAATACGCCGGCGAGTTCGCCGATGCCCCCAAACGCCGGGGCGGACTCCTCCTTCAGATCGCCTTCGTGATCGGCGGGCTCGCACTGCTCATCCTCGGAGCCCGGCTCTTCCTCGACGCCGCCGTCGATATCGCGCGCACCTTCGGCGTGTCCGAGCTCGTCATCGGACTTACCATCGTCGCCGCAGGCACCTCGCTGCCCGAAGTCGCCACCTCCATCGTCGCCGCCATCCGCGGCGAACGCGACATCGCCGTGGGCAACGTCGTCGGCAGCAACATCTTCAATATCCTCTCCGTGCTCGGCATGTCCGCGATGGTCGCAAACGACGGCGTGGCCGTCGCCGAGTCCGCCCTGCGCTTCGATATCCCCGTCATGCTCGCCGTCGCCGTAGCGTGTTTTCCGATCTTCTTCACCGGCCACGTCATCTCTAGGTGGGAAGGCGCGCTGTTCCTCGCCTACTACGCCGCCTACACCGCGTTCCTCGTGCTCCACGCCGTGCAATCGCCCCTCAAGACCGGCTACACCGCCGCGCTCCTCGGCATTGCCCTGCCCCTCACCATCGCGGGCCTCGCCTTCTCCCTCTGGCACGCCCGGCGAAACCGCCCCGGCGGACCCGCCGCCCCCGCCTGACAAAACACGCCTCAGGTGAACGGGCGTCATAAGTACGGGAGGGTCGCGCTCCCGCGCGACCGTTCACGGCATCGAAAGGAGGGTACAGCGAACTGGTCTCAGAACCACCGGCTCCGCTGGAAAAAGTACAGCATCGTGACCGGCACTATCGCGCAGCTCGCCAGCATTCCGCCGAACATCAGCTTTGACTCGAACGGCATGCTCGCGAAATTCTGCCCGAAGAACCCGGTGATGAACGTCAGCGGCATGAAGAACGCGCTCAACAGCGTCAGCCGCTTCATGATCTCGTTCGTCCGCTGCGACCCCGCCCAAAGGTGCGCATCCAGCGCGTTCCCCAGCAGGTCCCGCGCCGCCTCCAGCGCCTCCGAAATCCGGAACACGTGGTCGTGCACGTCGCGGAAGTACAACGACGCGCGCTCGCCGATCGGGCCGTCGCTCCGCTTCGACAGGTGCGCGAACACGTCCCGCTGCGGCCCCACCACCTTCCGCAGCCGCACCAGCACGCGCTTCAGCCGGAAAATCCGCGCCAGCGTCTCGCGCGTGTGCGGCCCTTCGAGAATCGACTCCTCCAGGTCCTCGACCTCGTCCGTCACCGAATCGACCAGCGGGAAATACATGTCCACCACGCCGTCCGCGATGAGGTAACAAATGAAGTCCGCCCCGTGCGCGCCCTTCTCCGTCTTCAGCCGCTGCCACACCGTGTCCAGCGCCGCAATCTTCTCGTCGTGCACCGTGACCACGTACCGCGCGCCGAGAAACGTGTGCAACTCCATCGCCGTCAGCTCGCATTCCGGCGACGGCCCGAGTAAGAACCCGTGGCTCACGATGAACAAGTAATCGGGGTATTCGTCCACCTTCGGACGCTGATTGAAATGCGCGCAATCCTCGATCGTCAGCGGATGGAACCCGAACCGCTCGGCCAACAGCGCAAGCTGCGCCGCGTCCTGTTTCTCGAGGTCGATCCACCGCACCACGCCGTCCGGCGGCGGGCCGACGCGCGATTCGCCGGTCGTTTCGGTCGCGCGTCCCGCGGTGTCGATGTCGAGGACGCGATACATGGCCGCCGTTACGCCGTGGCGAGCTTCGCCGGCGCATACGCGCCGCCCGGCGTCACGCGATACGCCACGCGTTCCCGCGGATCCCCCTGCACGGGCTCGAGCCGCGCCGGTCCGCCCGGGTATACCGACTGCGACGCCTGCGCGATCGCCGTTTCAACCGGTTTCGCCGCGGCGCCATCCGGGACCGACAGCCGGTCGTTGGCCACGAACGCGAACGTCGTCGTGTCGAACGCGAGCTTGCCCGCGAATTCCGGTTCCGCCTCGAGCGCGCGACACGCCTCGAGCGTCACCCGCAATCCCGCCGCGATCCGTGCCGCCAGCGCCGGTTCCGCGGGCCGCTTCGAGCGATACATCAGGCCCGGTTTCCCACCGTTGAAGTCGATGCTCAGGTTGTACTCATGCGCGACGAGCACGGTCCCATGGCCGTGGTGGATGTGGCCATAATCCGCGACGTCCACGAGGATCCCCGGCACCGTGTGTCGCTGGATCCATCGCTGGAACACGCCCATGAACGCCTCGGGATCGACGCCGTTCCACGTCTTCGCGAACACCTTGATATCGAACTTCTTCAATTCATCCATGATCTCGCCGCCATCACTCCATCACTTTTCTTGTGTGCCAGGCTTAAGCGATGTCCAGCTTAAGCCTGCTCCCTCACGCGGTGACGCTGCTGATTTCCCGTTGCATCTTCGATTGGCACTCGTGCGCCGCTTCGATAAACAATTGCGCCTCTTCGACCAGTTGCCGCGCGGATTCCTTGCTCACGCCGTTCGCGCCGCGCTCGTGCCGCGAGAACAGGTACTCATGGAACTTCGCCCCCGCCAGCCGCGACGAGAACAGTTTCGTGTCGACGAACCGCCGGCTGAACTCCGAGACAATCACGTTCGCGTCGTTCGGCACGTCGAGCCATTGCGTCTTGACCAGCGCCTTCGCCGCCGTCAGCATCGACTGGTACGCCATCGTGTCCGCTTCGTTCAGTTTGCCCTCGTCAAGCAGCACCGACGCCTCGAACACTTCGCGTTCCGCCTCTGACAGGTTGAAATCCACCAGACTCACCACCTCGCCCGCGCACTCGCCCTTGCCGCGGTCGCCGTGCGTGTACTCACGCGTGTCGCCCCAGTCCTGGTAGAACTCGGGGTGCTCTTCGTGCGCGGGCACCGCCGCGAGATCGTCGAACATCTCCTTCAAGCCGCGCTTGCCAAGCCGCTTGATGAAGTCCTGGAAACTCTCGCCCTTTGTCCGTTCCTTCGCATAGCGGCCCGTGATGCGCTCGACCACTTCCGGGATGTTCTTCGACGGTATCGCCGCGACCGCGAGGCCGTACGACGCCGCGTTCTCCGTCCATTGTCCGCCGAGAATCACCTGGAAGTGCGGCACCGACCGGCCCTCGACGTTCCGGTTCACACCGTAGAAGCCAATATCCGAAATATGGTGCTGGCCGCACGAATTGAAGCACCCGCTGATCTTGATGTGCAGGTTGCCGATCGCCTCGTCCAGCATCACGTTCTTCTGCGTCAGCCGCTTGCGCAGCTCCGCCGCGAGACCGCGGCTCGACGAGATCCCCAGCTTGCATGAATCCGTCCCGGGGCACGCCGTGATGTCCACGATCGTCTTCGCACCCGGATCGGCCAGCCCGATCGCCGCGAGATCCTTGTAGAAATCGATGATGTCCGCTTCAGGGATGTACCGGAACAACAGATTCTGGTCGACCGTCGCGCGAATCGTGTCGCCGCAATACTTCCGCGACATCGTCGCGAGTTGTCGCGCCTGCCACGACGAGAAGTCGCCGAGTGGGCACGTGACCACCGCCGCGACGTAGCCCGGCTGGCGCTGCGGGTACACGTTCGTCCGTCGCCACGCCGCGAAGCCCGCCGGCGGTGTCGCGCCATTCAGCGCCTTACCTGCCTTGAGCGGCTTGTCGGCAAGTCCGCGGTAGTCCTCGATGAGGCTCGTCCACCGCGGATCCTTCGGCATGATCGCCTTTTCCTTGTTCACCTCGTCACGGAACTTGTCGATACCCAGTTTCGCGACGACGAACTTGATGCGCGCCCGCGCCCGGTTTTTCTTCTCGCCCAGCCGCGCGAACACGCGCGCGATCGCCTGCGCCGTCGGCAGCAGTTCCTCCTCGGGCACGAACTCCTCGAGCAGCTTCGCGTCATGCGGCACCGCGCCGAGCCCGCCGCCCACGTACACGCTGAACCCGCGCTGCTTCCGGCCGTTCACGTCCTTCTCGACGGCCACCGCGCCGAAATCGTGCATGTTCACCAGGCCGCACGCGTGGTGTTTGCAGCCCGAGAACGCCGGCTTGAACTTTCGGCCGAAATCCATCGTGTCCGGATGACCCAGCAGAAACCTCATCAGCGCCTGCGCGTACGGTGTCACGTCGAAGGTCTCGTCCGTGCAGATGCCGGCATACGGGCACGCGGTCACGTTCCGCACCGAATTCCCGCACGCCTCGCGCGTCGTGATCCCCACCGCCGCGAGCCGCCGCATGAAGTCCGGCGTGTCCTCGATGTGGATGTAGTGCATCTGGATGTCCTGCCGCGTCGTCACGTGCAGGTTGCCGACGGAGTACTCCTCCGCGAGGTCCGCCATCGTCTCGATCTGTTCCGCCGTCAACCCGCCGAACGGAATCTTGATGCGCATCATGCCCGGTGCGTCGAATGCCGTCTCCGGACCCTTCGTCAGATCGCGTCCAAAGTCGATCGTCTGCGTCGTGACGCCATCGTGACGCTGGCCGTTGTCGTAACGCTGGCCGTACGCCCCGCGCCGCAACCGCGACTCGGCAAAGATCTTCTCGTCGAGTTCGCCGCGCCGGCGCAGTTCTATCTGCGTCTCGAAGATATCGATCTCGCGCACAAGCTCGGGATCGGTCTTCGCCGCCAGCTTCGCTTTCCACGTCGTGGTCATGTTCCTCACCTCGTCTTTCTTCAATCCAACGCCGGGATCAACCCGCCAGCGCCGCCGCCGGCGACAACGCGTACCGCGCCTGCGCCGCCTCGAGTATCAGCCGCAGCATGTCCGTATACGTCATGCCCGCCATGCCCGCCATGATGTTCATCTTCCCGTCCCAGCACCAGC
>CAYUZD010000247.1:3716-5336 GCA_964449475.1 uncultured Nitrospirales bacterium | reverse complement strand
CGGACATGGTGATGCCGATCCAGTTCGCCCTGACGTGGCCCGAGCGTGTAAGATTCCCGATGGCCAGGCTGGAACTTGCGCGCATGGGCGCGCTCAGCTTCGCAGCGCCGGATTTCAGCGAGTTCCCGTGCCTGGGTCTCGCGCTCGAGGCGGCGCGGCGCGGCGGGACGACGGGCGCGGTGCTGAACGCCGCGAACGAAGCGGCGGTGGACGCGTTCCGCGCGGGCCGGCTGCCGTTTCTGGGCATCGCGGAGGTGGTGCGCCGCGTGCTGGATGAATGTCCCGTCGGGGACGATGGAACAATCGAGGCGGTCCTCGAGGCGGACGCGGAGGCGCGTCGCCGTGCGGGGGCCTTCATTGCGCGTGGAGTAGTGAGCATCCGCTGATGGGATTTGGACCCCTCGACCTCGCCGTCTTTTTCATTGTGCTCGGCGTGCTGGTGTTTGTGCACGAGCTCGGGCATTTCGTCGCCGCGAAACTCTGCGGCATTTACGTCGATCGGTTCAGCCTCGGGATGCCGCCGCGGCTGTTCGGCTTCCGGTACGGCGAGACCGACTACTGCATCGGCCTGCTGCCGATCGGCGGCTACGTCAAGATGGCGGGCCAGGAAGACCAGCCGCTGACCGATGAGGAGCGCCAGCAAACCTACGGCCACATCCCGCCCGAGCGGTGGTACAACAACAAGAAGCCGTGGCAGCGCGCGTTTGTGCTGATCGCCGGACCGGCGATGAACATCGTGCTCGCGCTGCTCATCTACGGATTCATCGCGGCGTATGGCCGCGAGGTCTCGCAGTCGGAGATCGAGACGCGCATCGGCGACGTTGAGCCGGACTCGCCCGCGAGCAAGGCCCCGCTCTACCTCGCCACGGACGGCGCGCGGCCGGACCTGACCGGCGAACCTGCCGCGACCGGGTGGCGCACGGGCGACCGCATCATCGAGATTGACGCGAAGCCCGTCGAGACGTTTCAGGACATCCTCGTGGCGGCGATCCTCGGCGGCGGCAAGGAATCGACGGTCGAGATCGAACGCCCCAACGCCGACGGAACCTCGATTCGCTACCTCTCACGCATCACGGCGGAGCACCTGGACGAGGACGAGGAGGCGCGGCGGTTCGGCATCGCGCCGTATACGCCGGCGCTGGTTCGGCACGTGTTTCCGGCGTCGCCGGCGATGCAGGCGGGGCTGCAGGAGAACGATGAGTTCCTGTGGGCGAACGGCCAACCGGTCGACCAGATTACGTTCTCAAACATGGTCCGCTCGTTGCCGGACGGCGCGAAGATCGATCTGACTTTGTTGCGCGACGAGGAAGAAGTCGAACTCGAAGTGACGACGCGGCAGGAAGGCAGCTTTAAAGACATCGGCCTTGACCCGCAGTTGCGTGCGTCGCTCGGGTTGATGGACAACGAGCCCATCGAGATCCCGGATGCGGACAAATCGTTCCTTGCGACACTCGGCATTGCGCCGGGAGACAAGGTGCTGCTGGTAAACGGATCGACGGCCATTGGCACGCAACTCCGCGCGATTCTTGACGGGGACCCCGCGGAACGCGTGCAACTTACGGTGGAGTCGTCCGGCGGCCTGTTCGGCTCGGCGGGTGCGACGCGGACCGTCGCGGTGTC
>CAYUZD010000247.1:0-3616 GCA_964449475.1 uncultured Nitrospirales bacterium | reverse complement strand
CAACTCAACCCGAAACTGCTCGGCGGGCCGGTGATGATCGGCGATATCGTGACGACGGCGTACCGCGTCGGGTTTTTCTACCTGCTCGACATCACGGCGATGATCAGCGTGAACCTCGCGATTTTCAACCTGCTGCCGCTGCCGGTGTTGGACGGCGGACAACTCGTGTTCGTCGCGATCGAGTCGATACGCCGGCGGCCCGTGAACACGCGCATCGCCGAGGCCGTACAACAGGTCGGGTTCCTGTTCATCGTCGGCCTGCTGATCTTCGTGACGTTCAACGACGTGTCGCGCATCGTGGGCCGGTTCCTGCCGTAGGCGGCGCGCCGCTTTCTTCCCGTCCCCCGGCTCACGTATCCTATCGCCCACCCCGTCCCAATTGGCAGGAGAGCTATGGGCGTAATTACATCCAAATTCGGCGGCACGTCGCTGGCCAACGCCGACATGATCCGGCGCGCCGCGGCGATCGTCGAGAGCGATCCACGGCGGCGCTTTGTTGTGCCGTCGGCACCGGGCAAGCGCACGCCGGACGACAAGAAAATCACGGATCTGCTTCTCTCGTGGCACACGGCGCTCACGGCCGACCTCGATCCAACGCAACCAATCGCCGTGGTGACGGAGCGGTACACGGAACTCGCGCGCGAACTCGAAGTCAGCGTGGACATTCGCGGCGAAATCGACCGCATCAAGGCCGAAGCGCCGAAACACGAGACGCCGGACTTCCTCGCGTCGCGCGGCGAATACCTCAACGCGCTCATCATTGCCGAACTGCTCGACGCGACGTTCGTCGAACCGGCGAAATCGATCCGGTTCGATTACGAAGGCCGGCTGGACGAAACGACCTACGAAATTCTCGGCGACGCGCTGTCCGGCGAGGGCCGGTTCGTGGTGCCGGGCTTTTATGGCGCGGACCCCGACGGAAAGATCAGGACGTTCAGCCGGGGCGGCAGCGACGTGACGGGATCGATCGTGGCGCGCGCGGCGAAATGCGACCTGTACGAGAACTGGACGGACGTCTCGGGCATCCGCATGACGGACCCGCGCATCGTGCCGAACGCGCGGCGCATCGAGGAAATCACGTACGGCGAACTGCGCGAGCTGGCGTACATGGGCGCGTCCGTCGTGCACGACGAGGCCATCTTCCCGCTGCGCAAGGCCGGCATCCCGATGAACATCCGCAACACGATGAAGCCGGACGACGCGGGCACAATGATTCTGCCGGAGCGAGTGCCGCAACAGGCCGTCTGCGGCATCGCGGCACTGCGCGGCTTCACGATGATCAACGTCGAGAAGACGATGATGAACCGGGAGGTGGGGTTCGCGCGACGCGCGCTGTCCGTGCTCGAGGAGCACGGCGTGAGTTTCGAACACATGCCGACGAGCATCGACTCGATCTCTCTCATCATCAAGGACGATCAGCTCAAGCAACACGGCGAATCGATCGTGGTCGGCATTGACCGCGTATGCCAGCCCGATCGCGTGTGGCTGACGCCGGGACTCGCGCTCGTGGCCACCGTCGGCGAGGGCATGCACCGCTACATCGGCGTTGCGGCGCGGCTGTGCACGGCGCTGGCCGATGCGCGCGTGAACCTGCGCGTGATCGACCAGGGAGCGTCAGAGACGAACATCATCATTGGCGTGGACGAGGACGACATGGAGCAGGCGGTTCAGGCGATTTACAACGCGTTCGAAACCTGGAAATGAACCCTCTCGCGGCCGTAAGGGGCGACCGGCGGACGAAAATCGTCTGCACGATCGGCCCGAGTTCCGAGTCGCCTGCGACGCTCCGCGCGATGGTCGAGGCCGGCATGGACGTCGCCCGGCTGAACGCGTCGCACGGGACGCACGCGGACCACCGGCGTCGATGCGCCGCCGTGCGCACGGCGGCGGCGGAGACCGGCGCGACGGTCGGCATTCTCGTGGACCTGCAAGGCCCGAAGATCCGCACCGGCACGCTCACGAACCACGACCCGGTCCACCTGATCGAGGGCGCGGCATTCTGCATCTCGACGCGGGATGTGCCGGGCGACCAGGCGTGCGTCTCGACCACGTACCGTGAGCTCGCGCAGGACGTGGGCCAGGGCGACTCGATTTATCTCGCGGATGGGCTGCTGGAGTTGAAGGTACTCCGCGTGGATGGGCCGGACGTGCACTGCACCATCGTGCACGGCGGGATGCTGGGCGAACACAAGGGCATCAATCTACCGGGCGTGCGCGTAAGCGCACCGGCGCTGAGTGAGAAGGACCTCGCGGACCTCGAGTTCGCGATATCGATCCAGGCGGACTTCATCGCGCTGTCGTTCGTGCGCCGCGCGGAGGAAGTGCTCGATCTGAAGCGGCGCATCGCGGCGCTGGGCGGCACACAGGCCGTGGTAGCGAAGATCGAGCGGCCGGAGGCGATCGCGCAGTTCGGCGAGATCCTCGATGCGACGGACGTGGTGATGCTGGCGCGCGGCGACCTCGGCGTTGAACTGCCGCTGGACGAACTCCCGCAGATCCAGAAACGCATCATCGGCCAGTGCAACGACTGCGCGGTGCCCGTGATCACCGCGACGCAGATGCTCGAATCGATGACGGCGCACCCGCGGCCGACGCGCGCCGAAGTGTCCGACGTCGCCAACGCGATCTACGACGGCACGGACGCCGTGATGCTGTCCGGCGAGACGGCGTCGGGCCAGTACCCGGTTGACGCCGTCGAAGTGATGGCGGACATCGCGCGCAAGGCCGACGCCGCGCTGATCGCGGCCCCTCCCCACGCGCGCATCATCCGCATGCGCGAGTCGGGCATCCGCAAGGGCAGGGGCAGTTTCGGCGACGCGGTGAGCCAGTCGGCGTGCCGCATGGCGAACGCGATCGGCGCGCGGCGCATCGTGTGCTTCACGAAGACCGGCGCGACCGCGGCGCTCATCGCGCGCTACCGGCCGAACGTGCCGATCACGGCGCTGGCGATGGACGACTCGGTCAGCCGCCGGTGCGCCGTGATCTGGGGGCTCGACTCCGCGCGGACGGTCGAGGCGCATACGGTGGACGAACTGCTCGCCATCGTGGACGATACGCTGCTCCAGCGCGGACTCGCGGAGCGCGGCGAGGTGGTCGTGATCACGGGCAGCACGCCGATCCACATGCGCTCGCGCACGAACATGCTGCAAATCCACCGTGTCGGCCACGTCGGCATACAGGACGGGGACGCGGCGTGGTGACGGCGGTTGTTCGCCCGGACCGGGCCTTCTAGAATACGCGCAATGTCCCGATCCCGCCGGCCCATCCCGGAAAACTGGTACCACGAGTCCTTCGACGCGCTGTACCCGGTCGTGTACGCGCACCGGACCGTGGAAGCCGCGCGGCCCGAATCGTTGTTCTCCATCCAGCAGACCGGACTCGGGCCTGGGGACTTTGTGCTGGATTTGTGCTGCGGCAGCGGCCGACACATCCACCATTTGCTCGAAGTGACGCCGCACGCCGTTGGAATGGATTATTCCGCGCATATGTTGGACATGGCGGCCGAATTGCTGGGCACGCGGGCGCGGCTGGTGCGCGCGGACATGTGCTGCCAGCCGTTCAGCGAGGCGTTCGACGTGGTGATGAACTATTTCACGAGTTTCGGCTATTTCCCGAC
>CAYUZD010000246.1:0-5371 GCA_964449475.1 uncultured Nitrospirales bacterium | reverse complement strand
CCATGAACATCTTCGCGCCGGAGTTCAGCGCGTTGATGATCATCTTGCGTTCGACGGGCCCGGTAATCTCGACCCGGCGATCGAGCAGATCCTTCGGGAGCGGCGCGCACTTCCAATTTCCCTCGCGGATGGCGCGCGTCTCGTCAAGGAAGTTCGGCTTGGCGCCGGCGTCGAGCGACTTCTGGCGTTCGACTCGTTTCTGGAGGAGTTCGCGCCGGCGATCGCCGAACTCGCGGACGAGCGATTCGACAAACTCGAGTGCGGCAGGGGTTAGAATCTGCTCGTAGGTGTCGGAGACGGGAGCATGGACTTCGAGACCACCCTTTGCTTGCGCCGGTGCCTTTGCCATGTTCCGAGTCGCCTCTCGTTCGCGATGTCAGCCGTAGATTGAGTGCGCGACCGGCCGCGTCGGGGGCGGCTAGTCGAGGGTGAGAGTACTGGAGGACGGGTGGACGTTCAATATAATTATTTCAATCCTCATTATTGACAAATGGAATATAAACTGGTTAAATAATTACATTGAACGAAGCCATGTGAACTGGAGGCGGGAGCAATTCGATGCCGAACAAATCACCTCGCTACAAACACAACAGATTGCAGCAATTGAGGGGGTTTTGCTTCGCTGCGAAGGAGGGGAGCATCTCCAAGGCGGCGGCGAAGATGTTCCTGAGCCAGCCATCGGTATCGTTGCAAATTCAGGCCTTGGAGCGGGAATTCAGCGCGGTGTTGTTCGACCGGAACGGGCCGAAAATTGAGCTGACCCATGAGGGCCAACTGCTGTACGAGCTGGCGCAGCCGATTGTGGACGGGTTTGCGAACATTGAAGAGTCATTTCAGGCGCAGCGGAACCAGGTGGAAAAGGGCAGATTAGACATCGCGGCGGGCGGCTCAACGATTCAGTATGTGTTACCGGCGTTCGTGGAGAAGTTTGTCCGGGAGCACCCGCTGATCGACCTCAAGCTGCAAAACGTGACCGGCCAGGAGGGACTGGGCCTGTTGAAGGATGGGCGGGTGGACTTCTGCGTCGGGCCGATCCTGGACATTTCGGACGATATCCGGTTTCATCCGATCGTGGACTACGAGCCGGTGCTGATCACGCCAAAGGGACACCCGCTGGCGGAGCGCAAACGCATCCTGCCGCGGCACATCAGCAAATATCCGCTGATTCTGCCGCCGCGGCACCTGAGCACGTGGCGGCAGGTGGAGTTCGTTTTCGCGCAGGAACAGCTAAACTATGAGGTGCGGCTCGAGGTCGGCGGCTGGGAAGTGATCAAGCGGTACGTCGAGCTGGGCATGGGTGTATCGATCGTGATGAGCATCTGCATCAACGGGAACGAGAACCTCGAGGTGATTCCCGTGGGTGAACATTTTCCGAAGCGGACCTACGGCGTGGTGTGGCGCAAGAACAAACGGCTGTCGCCGCAAGCGCGCGGGTTCATCCGCGTGATGGACGCCGATCTCGCCGACGAGCTTGATGCGGCCGGAATGCGCGAGTGAGCGCGGAGCCCGTCACCACGGCCGATCAAAAGAAGTGGTGGCAGGGCCTTGTCTGGTTCGCGGTGGGCTGCGCAGGGATCGCCATCGCGTTCGTGGCGCCGAGTCCGTACATGGCGTACGCGTTGTATGCGTTTATCCTGCTAGTGGGCCTGGCGCGGCTGAGTTCGTGGCTGTGGCTGGTCGGCCTCGACGCGGAACGCCGCGTCAGCGCGCAAACGATCCAGCAGGGCGAGACGGTCGACGTCGAGGTCCGTGTGACGAACCGGCGCGGCTGGCCCATCCCGTGGATCTTCGTCGAGGACCTGTATCCGGGATTCTGTCACCGCGCGGGGGACAACACGCGGCTCGCTGTGTTGATGCCGGGGCGATCGCTGCGGATGAGCTATCGACTGACGATTCCGAAGCGCGGGTACCACCGCATCGGGCCGGTGGTGCTCGAGTCCGGCGACCTGTTCGGGTTGCGGCGGCGGTTCCGGACGGGCGAGCGGCAGGATTACGTGTCCGTGCTGCCGACGATCGCGTACATCGAAACGTTCAACTTCGCGGCGCGGCGACCGCAGGGTCCGGTGAAGGTTTCGCACCGGATTTACGAGGATCCGTCGCGCCTGGCGGGCCTGCGGGAGTACGAAGTCGGCGACCCGCTGAACCGGATCCATTGGAAAACGACGGCGCGCACGGGCGAGTTGTTCACGAAGACCTACGAGCCGTCCGCGGTGTCCGGCGGGACGATGATCCTCGATTTGCACGCGGAGAGTTACAAGCCCGAGGAACGCGAGCGGCGGATGGAACTCGCGATCACGACGACGGCATCGATCGCGTACCTGCTGCAACAGTCGGGCGAACAGGTAGGCATGATCACCAACGGGCTCGACGCGGCGGAAGAGGCGCAATACGAGGTTGAATCGCGGGCGACGCTGTCACGCGACGAAGTGGGCGGCGCGGTGGTGGGCGAGAGGGCGTCGGACAGGATCCGGCCGCTGACGGTGCCGACGATGCGGAGTCCGATTCAGGCGCGGGAGATTGCGGAGAACCTGGCGCGGATCGTTCCGGGGGATGGCCTGGACTGCGTGAACCTGTTGATGGAGGAATATCAGCGGTTGCCTCGGCATGCGGCGCTATTGCCCGTGGTGCCGGCGGTGGACGAGAACCTGGCGCTGGCGCTGGCGGAGATGAAGCTGAACGGGTTCGCGGTGAGCGTGTTTCTGATCCGCGACAACAAGGCGTACGAAGAGGCGGCGGCGCTGCTCGCGCCGCACCGCATTCACGTGTTCCACGTGCGCGAGGAATCGGACCTGCACGAACTCGCGCCGCAAAAGATCGGGCATTGATATGGCGGGGCTGATCGGCGAGACGAAGTACGACCCGGCCGAAGCGGCCAAGCGCGAGCGCGCGAAGAAGCGCAAACGGACGGACTACCGCTCGCTGCGCGCGGAGTTGCCGCCGGACGAGCGCCGCCACGAGGGGCGGACCGTCACAGACCTCATCATCGACGCGCTGATCCCGTTGCTGATTTTCCTCATGGTGTTCTCGGTCGTTTACTTCTTGCTGAATGTCCGGTTCATCTACAGCGCGCAGGAACACCCGTCAATGCAAGTTGCGGCGTTCTGCTTGATCATGGGCATCGTGGCGGTGAACCGGTTGATCGCGCGAGACGGTTCGGACGAGGGCTTCATGTACCTCGCGGTGCTGATCATGGCGACGGGACTCTTCACCGTGGCGACCACGGTCGGTTACGACGTCGGGTCGTTCGCGGGTAGCTTTCTCGACAACACGGGTTGGGAGCTGGTGCTCAACATCGGGATTGTCAGCGCGTTGTGGTGGGTGACGAACCGCCTCGTGCACGAGTGCTGCATCGACGAGAACCATATGGCGGGCGAAGTTGGGATCCTGACGGGGACCTTGCGCAATTTTCGGCAGGCGATCCGGTACACGGGCCCGGACGGCGCGATCAAACCCGCCAAGAAACGGAAATCTCGCGAGCACGAGTTGTACCGCACGAGCGAGATCGAGGCGTTCGACCCGCTGGACTGGAAGCTGCCCGTGGAGGGTGCGCAGTCCACTGTCCAGGCACCGTCGAAGCGGTTGTCGAAGCGGCATCCGGGCGTGTCGATCTTTTATTTTTCCGTGCCGGTAATGGCGATATTCGCGCTGGGACTCCCGGCGCTGATGCGCGGGGGACGTCCGTTCGTGCTGGCCGGACATTTCTACGTCGGCTTGTTCACGCTCTGCGCGCTGACTCTGTTGATGCTGACGAGCCTGGGCGGAATTCGGGAGTATTTCCGATCGCGCCGTGTGCAGTTGCCGGCGGGCATTGGACCGTTTTGGGCTGGACTCGGAATGTTCATGGTGATTGTGGTGGCGGTGGGCGCGCTGCAACTTCCGATGCCGCGGATGCCGGCGCCGGCGTATGTCGGCGAGCGTGAGATGGATTTGTACACAAAGTCGGACCGCGGGTTCGATCTGACGCCCGTCATGGTGTCCGCAACTGAGCAGGTGGAACAGGCGCGCGTCATCGAGCGCGTGACGTATGTCGTGGTCGCCGCGCTTATCCTGTTTGCCCTGTTTGGAATCGTGCGCACGATTGGTATGATTGCAGGTGCGGTCGGCAGCCGGCGCGATGTGTATCCAGAATGGGTGATCCGGCTATTCAACTGGCTGGACCGGGTGTTGGAGAAGCTCGTGTCGTTGCCGGAGATCATCCCGGCGGTGCGGTATGGGTATCCGCGGATGGCGAATGCGCGGAGCACGCCGTACCGGAACCCGATGGCGGGGGAGGGCACGGCGGGGAGCGCGGAGGTGGGTCGGTATCTGGCGGTATCATTCGACGCGCTGTGTGCGTTGTCGGAGGATATGGGGACGCCGCGGTTCAAGAACGAGACGCCGTACGAGTTCTTGAGGAAATTGCCTCGGGAGATGAAGCCGATCCGGGAGGAAGCGTCGGAAATCGTCGAACTGTACGTGCGGTCGGCGTATTCACCGATCGAGCCGGATCCCAAGGTAATGGACCGGATGCGGAAATTCTGGCTGGCGTATGAGCAGATTCGGAAGCGGTATATACGGTAGCGTTACCAGCCCTTTTTGACGGCGTGGGCGCGTTCGGCGAGCCACTGGGTCTGTACGGCGAGGGTCTCCATCCATTGGGCGGGTCCATAGCCGGCGACTTGCCCTTGTTGGAGGGCCTGGTAGCACACGGTGGCGACGTGTTTGATGCCGACGGCGTAATAGAGGGCGCGTTCCTCTGACGGCGCGAGGGTGCGGTGGCGCTGGTAGTAGGCGAGGAGGAGATCGACGCGCTGGCGGAGTTTCTGGGACTCGACGGCGGTGCGGACACAGAGGTTGCTGATGGCGTACGAGAGGTCTTCGAGGTAACAGCCGTCGCCGGCAAACTCGAGATCGACGATGGCGTTGAGCGTGTCGCCCTGGAAGATGAGATTGCCACCGTGCCAGTCGCCGTGGATGAGGCCGGTCTCGAACTTGTCGCGGGCGTTCACGTCGAGTTCATTCGAGGCTTCGCGCAGAAACAGCGCGATCGTGTTGCACTCCGCGGCGAGTTCGCCCTTGCCCTGCGTTTCCTTCTGGGCGAGTTCATAGAACTTCGCAAACATGTCGCGCGGGACTTCGCTGAACCGCCAGAGGCGCGCGTCGCGCTCGGGACACGGGAAATCGCGGCAGACTTCATGGAACAGGCCGAGCGCGTCGGAGGAGACGACCAACGCCTGGCCGGTGACACGCATCGAATGGCCGTCAATCCATTCCTGGAGTTCGAGCGCCCAGTCTTCCACCTGGACAATTTTGCGGCCGTTGAACGCCGCCTGGATCCGCGCGACCGGCAGACCGCTCGAATCCAGATGCGCGGAGAGGCGGTGCTGGAACC
>CAYUZD010000245.1:0-5398 GCA_964449475.1 uncultured Nitrospirales bacterium | reverse complement strand
TCCAATCCCTTCTGTTTTCCGTCGGCGGTTTCAGCACGCTCGGCGTCAACATCGTGATGATGGCGACCCCGGGCGTCGCGCTCGGCCTCTTGCTACGGCCGGTGGCGCAACGCGCGCACCCGCGCGTCGCGGTCGCCGCGGGCGTGGCGGCCGGTGCGTTGTCCATCCTTCTCGCCGGCGTTATTCTGGCCGCCGTCATGGTCAGCTCGGGCGGCGAATTCCGGAATGCCGCTGCCGCGGTCCTGATCGGCCATATCCCCATCATGGTCGTCGAGGGGCTCGTCACGGGCGGGGCGGTCGGGTTCCTTCGCCGCGTTCGACCCGAGGCCCTTGGCATCGGTGCAGGCAAGTCCGAACTCACCCCTAGCGCGGAGCAACCATCCCCATGATCCGGTCCATGCTCGTTGCCTTCGCCGTACTCGCCGCGTCCGACGCGACCGCGCACGGCCTCAACATCTTCGTGCGTGACGAAGGCGGCACGTTCAAGGGAAATGTCTATTTTACGGGTGGCGATCCTGCAAAGGGCGTCATCGTCACGATTTCCGGCCCAGACGGCCAAAAAGTTGCCGAAGTCGTCACCGACGACGCCGGGGACTTCTCCTACTCGGGCCCGCGGCCGTCCGGCACCGCCGTGTTCGTCGCCGCAACGACCGACGGTCACCGCGCCGAGGCGGAATTGCGCGGCCTCGCGCCGGTTGAATCCGAAACGCCGCGACTCGTCCAGGCAAATATTGCGACAATGAAGTCCTATGAAGCCGAATTGACCGACATCCATCGCGCTATCGACGAACTTGAGAACCGTCTGTGGCTGCGCGACATTATCGGCGGCATCGGATACATCTTCGGTCTCGCCGGACTCTGGGCGCTATGGAAGTCCCGCACGCGGGGGAATCGCCATTAGCACAGAGCGCACATCGCTGTTCGACCGGCTCGACCCGCGCGTGCGGCTCGTCTCGGGCGTGGCCGCGTCCCTCGCGCCGCTGTTTCTGGCGTCCTGGTCCGCGCTCGCGGTGGCGGCGGCATTCGCGCTGGCGGCCGCGGCCTTCGCGCGCATCCCGTGGCGCACTTGGTTCCCGCGCATCCTCGCGATGAACGCCTTCGTGCTGATGCTTGTCCTCATCCTGCCATGGAGCGTGCCGGGCGACGCGCTCGTGATCGTCAGCGGCGCGGAGTTCACACGCGAAGGCCTCGTGTTCGCCGCGCGCATCGCGTTGCGCGCGAACATCGTTCTCGTCGCGCTCACCGCCTTCTTTGCCACGATGGAACCCATCACCGCGGGCCATGCCCTGCAGCGCCTTCGCGTTCCGCAACGTCTCGTCCTGCTCCTCATGTTCACCGTTCGGTATATCGGCGTGTTCGAGCAGGAGTACCTGCGCCTGCGCCAGGCGATGCGCGTGCGCGGATTCACTCCCGCCCTCAATCTACATACGCTTCGTTCCTACGGGTACCTGACCGGCATGCTCCTCGTTCACGCCATCGACCGCTCCGAACGCGTCCTCGAGGCCATGCGCTGTCGCGGCTTCACCGGCCGGTTCCACACGCACCGTCACATGCACACGCGCGCTGCGGACTGGGCATTCGCCGCGTGCCTCACCGTCGCGATCGGCGCCGCCGCCGCGACAGAGGCCCTGTTATGAGCGACGTGGTGTTGCACATCCGCGGGCTCTCGTTCAGTTACGCCGCGGGTAACGGCCGCCTGCTCGACAACTTTTCCCTCGAACTCCGAGCGGGCGAGCGCATCGGGCTGGTAGGGCCGAACGGCTGCGGCAAGACCACGCTACTGCGCCTGCTGATGGGGCTCGAGCGCGCGAATGGCGGCGCCATCGAGGTGCTCGGCGCGGGCTGCCGCACCGAAGCCGACTTCGTCGCGGTCCGCCGTCAGATGGGCCTCGTGTTTCAGGACTGCGACGATCAGCTCTTCTGCCCGACTGTCCACGAAGACGTCGCGTTCGGCCCGTTCAATCTCGGGCTCAAACACGCAGAAGTCCACCAAACCGTGCACGAAACCCTCGAATTATTGAGCTTGGAACACTTGGAACAGTCCGTGACCTATCGGCTGTCGGCCGGCCAGAAGCGCATGGTCGCGCTTGCCACCGTCCTCGCCATGAAGCCACGCATCCTGCTGCTTGATGAACCGACCACGGGCCTCGACGAGAAGTATCAGGCGCGCTTGACCGAGGTCCTGCTCAGACTGCCGCAGGAGATGCTCATCGTCTCGCACGACGATGCCTTCCTCGCGCGGGTCGCGACGCGCACGGTCCGCATGTCGGCGTCAGGCTGACTTCGGCAGTTCGATCTCCGTCTTCACCGTGTTCCGACCGGATCGCTTCGCCAGGTAGAGCGCCTGGTCCGCGCGATCGACTACCGTGTCGCGCGTGTCGCGGTCGCTGAACTCGGCCACGCCGAAGCTCATTGTGATCCGCGGGATTTCCTGCTCGGTCTTGACCACGCGGAGGCGCTGGTTCTCGATGCTCTGGCGGATGTTCTGCGCCACCACGCTTGCGCCGTCGCGCCGGGTCTCGGGCAACAGCGCGATGAACTCCTCGCCGCCGTGCCGCGCGATGAAGTCGCGGCCCTTGAGCGTGTCCTTCATCACCTTGCCGACCAGCCGCAACACGGCGTCGCCGACCGGATGGCCGTAGGTGTCGTTGAACTTCTTGAAGTGGTCGATATCGGCCACGACCACCGAAAACGGCTGCTTCGACTTCTGGAACCCGCGCTCGAGTTCCGCGAGCCGCCGGTCCAGTCCCGCGCGGTTGTACAGGCCCGTCAGCGGATCGATTAGCGCGGCCTCCTCGGTCTCTTCGAGCTGGCGTTGCAGCGCCTGCACCTGCTCCGTTGCAGCCTGCAACTCGGTCTGGATGCCGCGCGCCGTCTCGGCCATCGCCACCGATTGCTTCGCCAGCGTCTGCACCACGCCGCGCACCGCGTTTAGGTCTGTCGCTGACTCGAGCTGGCCCACCGACTGTTCCAAGGTCCCGCTAAACTCGCCGGTTGCCGTGCCGGCCGTGGCCACGCTCGTCAGCGCCTCGCGCAGGACCGATTTGATGTCCTCCTGCACCGTGCGCAAATGGTCGCTCGCGTACTTCGTCAACACGTGCTTGCGGAACAGGTCCGCGCACACGTCGTCGGTGAACTTGCCTTTCGTCCTGATGTGTTCGTCGATCGCGTTGCTCAGTGCTTCATCGTCACCCGCCACGTGGTGGAACCACACGTGGTAGTTCTCTGGCATCGCTGGAACGTAATGCTTCACCATCGCGCGCATCGTGCGCTGCGCCAGGTCGGCGGTGTGGTTCGAGCTGCTCCATGTCCCCACGAGCTTGAGTCCCCCGAGTCGCAATCCGGCCTGGCCGCGCCCCATTTCGCGGCGTCGCGGATGCTGTCGAATCGTGCCATACAAAGCGGAGTTTCGACAAGACTGGCGGGGGTCTGCGGGGTTTGCGGGATACGCTTCCGCTACCGGGTTGCGCCCCGGTTTTCTGGATTCGTCCTCCTCTACTTCGCCGCTTGCGCTCCGAAAGCTTCGACGCTCGTAAAGTCCGCGAATTCCGAGGGCGCTGCACTCAGCGAAGGCACCGGTTTGCCGCGCAGGTGGTGGTCAAAGAACGCGAGTAGGTAGTGGCGCGCCGCAGCGGTGTACTTCTCGCGCAACGGACTTTTCGTGCCGTCCTTGTCGGGCATCGGGTAGGTCTCATCGCTGAAGCTGCCGTGCTCCGCGCCGTTGATGGTGATGCGATAGGAGACCGTCGGATTCGTTCGGTACGCGGCGGTCTGCTTCTGGTTCGTATCGACGATCATCTTGTCGTAGGTCTCGCGCGTCATGTTCCACTCCGCGAGTTTCTCGTCGGTCGGGCGTTCGCTCGGCGCCTCCACGCATAGGAACGGCTTCGCAGGTGTGTGCGCCTCGTCGAACGGCATGCTCATCGCGTGGCCGTCGAGGTTGACGCCCGCCTTGATCGCGGGCACGTCCATGAGTGCGTGCGCCGCGGCCACGCCGCCCAGGGAGTGACCGAACACGCCGATGCGTGCGAGATCCAGCCGGCCGGCAAACTTGCTGCGCGGCATGTCGTTCATCATCTTCAGCGCGCTGGCCGCCATCTTCGCGTCCGCGGACCGTTCGGCGACGCGCCGGAAATAGAACGCGCGCGAAGCGTCCGCGTATTCCTTCGTCTGCGGATCGCCTTGTGGCCGGAAGTTGTCCGCGGTCGGCTCGATCAGGCGGCCGTCGCCGAGTATCTGGCCCGCGCCTTCGTAGACGTGATCGAGGCCAATTACGATGTATCCATGGCTCACGAGTTCCTCGATGAGCGCGTGGTAGCTCGACGGCGACGCGCCCGCGCCGCCGGAGAACAGCAGCACCGGGAACGCGCCGCCGTCCTTCGCGACCGGCGCGTCGGCGTACGTGTGAATCGTCAGTACGCGCCCGCGGCCGCGCTCGACCGCGAGCCGCCCGCGGATCTTGTCCGGCGGGTAAGGCGAGTATTCCGCGACTGGCGTCCCGGGCTTCACGTCCGCCGGGTACCACACGAACATCGGCAGCGCGCGCCGATCGTTCGGGTCGTCGGTCCAGGTCTCGGGCCGGTCGTCATCGGTGATGTGCGTCAGCGTTCGCCCAACGGCGTAGGGGCCGGTCGGCTTCGGCAGCTCGACCGCGGACGCAGCCTGCGCAAGCGCGCACAAGCCGCCGCAGACGATCAAGGCCGTGCCGTTCAGGCTCCTGATGAATCTCATGGGTCGTACCTCCACCCGGACGATGCCGGTAATTCTGGCACGAGCATGGCACTGGGCAAACGGCGGCGTCTTGAACGATTGAAACCCGGGATGCGGTCTTAGGCCGAAGGTCGAACCATTGAGATCGATCAAGTTCAGCCACGGATCGAACGGATTGGACGGATTACGCGGATCCGTCTCGTTGGGAGGGGGAGCGTCCTCGCGAACCGTGGGCAATGGACAAGGTTGACATGATTTACAAGATGAATCGTTGTTCAAATCCTGATTTGGAATTGAAACTGTGTCGCGCGGTAAATCCTGTCGATTCCACCATTGACCTTCTCTGCGATCCTCCGTCCCGCTGCGTCGCGTTCTGGCCTGCGTCACACGCGATCGCGGCTCGCGGGGACGCTCCCCCTCCCAAGGCGCCACGCTATGCTATATTTCGGCCTTCTTTGGCCCGGTTTCAGGGCCGGTTATGCATGGGAACGCGGGGATTCATGGCCAATTCTGAGTATAGTCCGCAGGCGATCGAGAAGAAATGGCAAGACCATTGGCTCGCGCGGAAGACGTTCAAGTCCGAGGTGGACTACACGAAGCCGAAGTACTACGTGCTGGACATGTTCCCGTATCCGAGCGGGGACGGGCTGCACGTGGGGCATCCGGAGGGGTACACGGCGACGGACAT
>CAYUZD010000244.1:0-5403 GCA_964449475.1 uncultured Nitrospirales bacterium | reverse complement strand
TCCTTCTTTCCGGGTTCCTTCTCGACGCCGCCCGACACGTCCACACCATACGGCCGCACGATGCGCACCGCCTCCGTCACGTTGTCCGGCGTGAGCCCGCCCGCGAGCAGAATCGGCCTGCCCAACTCGACCGCCGCGCGCGCCGCGTCCCAGTTCGCGTGCGCGCCGGTGCCGCCGCGCGCGCCGGGCACGAACCCATCGAGCAGAATCAGGCCCACAGGATACTCAAGAACGCGCTCCGGGGTGAAGTCGGGGCCGGTGCGCAGCGCCTTGATGGCGCGGTCCCCGAATTCCGCCGCGAACTCCGGGGTCTCCTCGCCGTGCAACTGCACGCGGTCCATGTAACCGAGATAACCGCGGAGTTGCGCCGCGGAGGCGTTCACGGTGACGGCGACCTTGAGAATCCCCCGCGGCAACTCTTCGCCGATGCGCCGGGCGGAGTCAGGATCGATGTATCGCCGTTTGGGCTTGGCCTCCTCGGCGAAGTTGAATCCAATGGCGTCGGCGCCGGCCTCCGCCGCGAACAGCGCGTCGTCCCGGTTCGTGACGCCACAGATCTTAACCATCGTCGCGGCCGAGCAGTTCCCGGATCTTCGCGCGGACGTCGCCGCTCGTCACCAGCGCCTCGCCGACCAGGATCGCGTCGATCCCGCCACCCTCCAGCTTCCGGACATGATCGCGCGTGAAGATGCCGCTCTCGCTGACGAGAATCTTGCCGCCGGGCACGTGCTTGCGCAATTCGAGCGTGGTGTTGAGGTCCACGTCGAACGTCTGCAAGTCGCGGTTGTTGATGCCGATGATCTGCGCGCCGGAGTCGATTGCGCGACGTACCTCCTCGGCATCGTGGCATTCGACCAGCGCCGCCATGCCGAGCGAGCCGGCCAACTCGCGAAACTCGCGCAACTGCGAGTCAGTCAAAATCCGCACGATCAGCAGGATCGCGTCCGCCAGCGCGGCCCGCGCCTCGTAAATCTGGTACTCGTCGAGCATGAATTCCTTGCGCAGGCACGGCAGCTTGATGCTCTTGCGGACGGCCGTGAGGTCGTCGAGACTGCCCTTGAAGAATTTCTCGTCTGTCAGCACCGACACCGCCGCCGCGCCACACTCCTCGTATATCGACGCCAGTTCGACGGGCTCGAGGCCCTCGGCAAGGATGCCGCGTGACGGCGACGCGCGTTTCACTTCCGCGATCAGCCGGATGTGGTCCTTGCGTAAGGCGTGGCGGAAATCGCGCGCCGGCAGCGCGTCCTTCGCACGTTCCTTGACGTCGCGCAATGGCACGCGCGACTTCGCGGCCGCGATTTCGCCCTGCTTATGGTCGCAAATCTCGTCGAGAATCATCGTAACCGTCTATTGCTTGGTGAACGCGATCAGCGCGTCCAGTTTCTGGGCCGCGGCGCCGGAATCGATGGACGCGCGCGCGCGGTCTGCGGCGGCCTTCCAGTCCAGCGACGCATCGGCCGCGCGGATCGCCGCGGCCGCGTTGGCAATCACGACGTCCCGCCGCGGGCCGGTCTCGCCGCCGAGAACGGCCCGCAGGATACGCGCATTCTCGGCTGCATCGCCACCGGCCAACGCCGCGCTGGGCGCCTTGCCGACGCCGAAGTCGTCTGGCGTCACGTCATAAGTCTGGACGCCGTCCGGGCCGGCCTCGGCCACGAGCGTCGGCCCGGCGAGCGTGATCTCGTCGAGACCGTCCGACCCGGCGACGACGAACGCCCGCGCCGTGCCCAGTTGCCGCAACACCTCGGCAAGGTCGCGGACGCGCGCACGGTCGTACACTCCAATCACCTGCCGATCCGCGCCCGCGGGATTCGTGAGAGGACCCAACAAATTGAACACAGTCCGGATGCGAAGTTCCGCGCGGACCGGCGCGACATGCTTCATCGCGCCGTGGAGCGCCCGCGCGAAAAGGAACCCGATCCCGATTTCATCGATCGAGCGCGCCACCGCGACCGGCGTAACGTCCAGGTTCACCCCGAGCACTTCGAGCACGTCGGCGCTGCCGCATTTGCTCGATGCGCTCCGGTTGCCGTGCTTCGCGACGGCGAATCCCGCGCCCGCGACAACGAACGCGGCCGTGGTGGAGATATTGAACGTACCCGACGCGTCGCCGCCGGTGCCGCACGTGTCCACCAACGGCCTGCGCGTTGCAGGAACCTGCGTCGCGAGCGCGCGCATCGTCTCGGCGAATCCCGCGATCTCATCGACGGTCTCGCCCTTCATCCGCAGCGCAACCAGCAGCGCGGCGATTTGGGCCGGCGGCACGGCGCCGGACATGATCTCCCGTAACAGGCCGGCGGCCTGCTCGCGGGAAAGTTGCTTATGCTCGATCACGAGCGCGAGTGCGTTTTGTACCGTCATGACAATCGGTTGCGGGAACCTTCGGGAGCCGCGAATGTAACAAGGGGTCGATTCGATTTCAATGCCGCGATCGCAGGATGAGGTCGCTTCGGCGCGTACCGCGTACGTCGCGATGACACGGGGTCAGCGCGTCTGCCAGGCGTTGACGCCTTCGGGCCGAAACTCCCGGGACTTGCCGCGCGCGATGGACAGGTTACGCCATCGTTCGCCCGCGCGTTCCTTGCCGATCTGTACGATTTGTCCCACGTGGTACGACACGTGGAGTAGCTGCCGGTTGATGGCATCCACAAGGGAGTGCGCCTCCCCGCGAATGTAGATGGTCTTCATCAAGTCGCCGCCGTTAAAGGAATCGAGCGCGCCATAAAGGGCGGCCCATCCCTGATCCCAGAGCACCATCAACTCCGCCCGTGATTTCGGGCCCACAGCTACGAATTCGGCGTCGCGGTCGCGCGAGGGCTTGTCGCCGTCGGTCGTCAGCGGGTCGGTCCAGCGCGACATCATGTTCCCGTGCAGGTGCTGGATCTGGATGCGCAGACTGTTGCACTCGGAGTTCGCGGCCCATTCGAGGTCCGCATCCGACACCTGTGCGAAGGCGCGTTCGGCGATACGCTTGAGCGAATCAAACCGCTTCCGGACGCTATCCAGATATTCAGCAGCGAGGTCGGGCGCGCTCATTCAATCACTCCCTATGATCACGGGCCGTCATGCATATCCGCGCGACACGGCTTACATGCGATACAGCAGCAGGAGCGTCGCCATGCCCAGCGTCAGCAGGAACCCCGTCATGTCCATCACCGTCGTGATCATGGGCGATGCGACGGCGGGGTCCAGACCCACGCGCCGCGCGGCCAGTGGGATGCAGCCGCCGAGCACGACGGCGATGACCATGTTGAGGTTTACGGCGACGCCGACCAGCAGCGCGAAACCCAGGTTCTGTTGCCACAGGTAGACAAACGTTCCCAGGATGATCCCGATGACTGCGCCATTGAGCAGCCCCACCGTAACCTCCTTGGCCATCACGCGGAACAAGTCACGCGGACTCACGAGCCCCAGCGTCATTTCGCGGATGGAGACCGCCACCGCCTGATTGCCGGAGATACCGCAGACGTTGGACTGCACGGTGAGGATGGCCGCAAGCCAGACGACCTCGGTGAGCGTGCCCTCGAACAACACGATGATGGAGGCCGAAACAAAGCTGAGCAGCAGATTGAGCACGAGCCACCAGACCCGTCCCATCGAGCGGGTGAGCAGGGGTAAATGGCGCAACTCATCGCGCCCGAACACGCCGCTCCACCGCATGAACACCTGTTCGGCCCGGTGCGTGACGGCTTCCTCGGCGTCGGACCGTTGCACGACGCCGAGGAGTTTTCCGCCGTGATCGATGACGGGGAACGCCGCGAACTGGTAGCGGTCGAACATGCCTTCGAGTTCGTCCAGCGGGGTATCGACGAAGACGCTGATCGGATTGACGATCATGACTTCCGCGAGCGGTTTCGTACCGCGAGACAGCACCAGATCGCGCAGGCGAAGCACGCCGACGAGACGATCGCCGTCGCTATGGACGTACGCGTACTGCACGCTGAAGTCGGAATACTCCTCGGCGTTCTGTCTCAAGTCCTGAAGCACGTCCGCGACGGTGAGCGATTGCGGATAGCAAAGGTACTCCGTAATCATCAGCCCACCGGCCGTATTCGGGTCGTACCGCATCAGGCTGCGCGCCTCGGCGGCCTCCTCCGGGGCCATCTCCGCCAGAATGGCGCGCGCGTCCTCGGTGTCGAGTTCGGACAACACGTCCGCGCGGTGGTCGCTGTCCAGCTCCTCGACGATCGCCGCCGCGCGTTCCGCCGTCAGGTCCTCGATGATGTCCGCGCTATGCATGTGCGGAAGTTCTTCGAGCAACTCGGCGGCGGCCTCGGGGTGCAACAGCGTCAGAAGATCCGCCTGGTCCGTGTCGCTCAGCCGGACGATGGCGCGCGTGACTTCGGCCGAGGGAAGCGAGTCGAGATAGGATTGCAACCCCGCGGCGTCGTGCGCGTGCAAGAGTTCCTCGACGCGGACCCACGAGTTGACTGGTTTGGTTTCTTCCGTCATAACACCGAACCCGGGATGAATCTCAGGATCATGCGGTTCGGAAGGCGTCTGCGCCGTCACCCCCGCGAGTGGCGACACTGTATCCCGGCGATTCCCCGCGGCGCAAGCGCATCAGCCTTCAACTTCTTGCAGGACAACCAGTTGTGGCGGAGCCGGATTGTCGTTTATACTCACTGCGGCCCTTGGGAGCGCGCGACGCGTCTGTCTACATGTCGATCTTTGAAGATCAATTCACGCCGGAAAAATTTGCGCAGCGCTACCCGCATCTCGCCGGTATCGACGGTCCGGCCGACCTGAAGAGGCTTCCCCCTGCCGAACTCGAGCCGCTCGCCGAAGAAATCCGCAATCTCATCATCGAAGTCGCCGCGCACAACGGTGGACACCTCGCCTCGCCGCTGGGCGCGGTGGAACTCGCGGTCGCGCTGCACTACACCCACGACTTCACCAACGACTTTCTGATCTGGGACGTCGGCCATCAGGCCCACGCGCACAAGATTCTCACGGGCCGGAAGGACCGGTTCCATCAGTTGCGGCGCAAGGGCGGCTTGAGCGGCTACCCGACGCGCACCGAGGACCCGGTGTACGACGTGTTCGGCACCGGGCACAGCAGCACGTCGATCTCGGCCGCGCTCGGCATGGCGACGGCCGCCGACTACCGCGTGGGCAATGAACGGCGCGCGGTCGCCGTGATCGGCGATGGCGCGATGACGGCCGGGATGGCGTTCGAGGCGCTGTGCAACCTCGGCGAAATGAAGAAGAACGTGCTGGTCGTGTTGAACGACAACAAGATGTCGATCTCGCAGAACGTCGGCGCGTTCTCGCAGTACCTGAGCCGGCTCATCACCGGCGGCCTGTACAACCGCGCGAAAGGCGACATCCGGTCGCTGATGGAACACACGATGGGCCCGCGGCTGTTCGAGAAGGCCCGGCGCGTCGAGCACCAGATCA
>CAYUZD010000243.1:0-5427 GCA_964449475.1 uncultured Nitrospirales bacterium | reverse complement strand
AGCCCCGACGCCGACTCCGCCGTCGCCATCGCCCGCAACACCGCCACCGCGTCCTACCGCAACGTCACCAACGGCTGCCTCCAGGCCCACGGCGGCATCGGCTTCACCTGGGAGTACAACCTCCACCTCTACCTCAAACGCGCCAAACACAACCAACACCTCTACGGCAGCGCCGCCGACTACGACGAAATCATCTGCGAGAAGATGCTGGGAATCTGAGCATGAGTCTCCTCCTCCCTGGAAGGAGGAGCAAAGGGAATCGGGTGCCACGGCTAAGCGGGGTGTGCTTAGCCGTGTTTCTTTCTACTCAGGCAAATTCAACCCGGGAGGAAACTGCTTTGCCAGCCCCTCCGGCACGCGCACCAGCTTCATCGTCGCCGACTGCACGAACGCCCCGCGCTGCCACGCCGTGCTGCGCACCTCCCCGCCCACGCAAAACTCCGCCTCCAGGTGAAACGTCGCCTTCCCGAATCGCTTGACCCACATCCGCGCGATCACCTCGTGGTCGTGCAGTCCAATTCCGCGGATGTAGTCAACGTGCGTGTTCACGATCACCGGCGCGATCCCCTGTTTGCGCATCGGCTCCAGCGGGTAGTACGTGTCCAGCAGGTGCAGCCGCAGGTCCTCCAGCCACCGGATGTACACGATATTGTTGACGTGGTTCACGAAGTCGATGTCGTAGGTCTTGATCCGGATCGGCAATTCGACCAGCAGCGGCCTCAGTTCGTTGCTCATTCCTTCTCCTTCCGATTCCGCCCGATCGCGGCGTCCTTCAGCGCCCGGTCGATGTCCCGCTTCGCCTCGCGCTCGGCTACCGTGTCTCGCTTGTCCTCGAACGCCTTCCCGCGGCACAACCCCAGCTCCACCTTCGCCTTGCCGTTCTTGAAATACACCTTCAGCGGAATTAGCGCCAGCCCCTTCTCCGCCACGCGCTGCGAAAGTTTAAGGATTTCCTGCTTGTGCATCAGCAGCTTGCGCGGCCGTTCCGGTTCGTGGTTATACACGTTCCCGTGCACGTACGGCGCGATGTGCGCGTTTACCAGGAACAGCTCGCCGCGCTTCTCGTCGACATAGCTGTCCTTCAGCATCAGGCTCCCCGCGCGCAGCGACTTCACCTCCGTGCCCGTCAGCACGAGGCCCGCCTCGAACCGCTCCAGCACAAAGTAATCCCGCCGCGCCTGGCGGTTCTCGGCAACAATCTTCTCGCCCATATGCATTCAGGAGTATACAGACACGAATTCCATCAAGTGCATTCGGCAACCGTGGAACTTGACCTCGATCCAGCCAACCCCACCGTTGTCATCCTGAGCAACGCGAAGGATCTCGTTGCGAGGTCGCAGTCGCTGAGTGTACGAGATCCTTCGCGTTGCTCAGGATGACCGAGGAAACGCTGTGTGGCAGGGTTAAGCGGGGTCCTGCTCAACCCTGTTCCCGTCCTCGGGTGCCACGGCTAAGCGGGGTTTGCTGAGCCGTGCTCCGCAGCTCCGTGCAAGCCGCCCTTACTGCCGCCGCGGACCCCACGACGGTCCCTCGGCGGTCAGATTGCCCAGGTTCGGCACCTGCCGAATCACGCCCGTCTCGACCGTAGCCGTGTACAGCTGCGCACGGCCCGTGCGCGACGAATGAAACATGATGTGCCGCGAGTCCGGAGCCCAACTCGGCGACTCGTTGCTGCCCATCGACTGCGTCAACGCGCGCGCGCCGCTGCCGTCTGCGTTCATCACCCACAGCTCGAGGCCCTCGCCGTCCTTCTCGACGATGTACGCGACCATCCGCCCGTCCGGCGACCACGCCGGGTCATACGCGCTCCCGCCCTGGTACGAGATCCGCCGTTGCGCGCTGCCGTCCGCACCCATCACGTACACCTGCGGCCGGCCCTCGCGATCGCTCACGAACACGATCTGTCCGCCGTCCGGCGAGAACTGCGGGCCCGTGTCGCCGTCGCCGTTCCGCGTGATCCGCTGCTCGTTCGATCCGCTCAGATCCTTCCGGTAAATCTCCGTGTTCCCGTCCTTGCTCAGCACATACACGAGACTCTGCCCGTCTGGCGCCCACGCCGGCGCGTGATTCAACCCCGGACGCTTCGAGAACACCTGCGACGCGCCCGTCCGCCGGTCGTACACGTAAATCCACGGGTACCGGTCCTTATACGACATATACGCGACCTTCTGGCCGTCCGGCGACACCTTCGGCCGGATCGAGATCGACCCGTGCTGCGTCACCTGCGTCACCTTGCCTGCGTCGTAATCCGCGAAATAGATTTCCTTCTTCTGGCTCTGGCCGCCGCTGAACACGATTTCGGTCGACGCCACGCCCGCCACGCCCGTCATCTGACGCACGATCTCGTCCGCGAACTGGTGCGCTAGCAGCCGCGACCACTGTGGTTCCGAGCGCAGCCGCTTGCCGATCACCTGCGACCCCTCCGGCACGTCGTACAGCCGCGTCTCCGACACCAGCACGTTGCCCTCGCTCCGGATGACGCCGTGTACCAGCAACTCCGCCGGCGTGCTCCGCCACGGCACGAAGTCGATCGTCGCCGGGTCCGCCGGCAATGCCTGGAATCCCGCCGGATACTGGTTCGGCGCGACCACGACGAACAATCCCGTGAAGTCGAGATCATTCGCGAGCACCTGCGCGAGCACCGGCGCGTAACTCTGCACCGCCGGGTCCGCCGCGAAGTTCGGTATCGCCACGCCGATGCGCGTGTCCGCCCGGCCGACCGACTCGATCGTCACCGCCTGGCTACGCTGTTGCGCCGCCGCGTCCATCCCGCACCACGTTCCCGTCACCGCTGCCCACACCGCGGCCATCCATCGTTGCGTCGTCTTCACAGTGTTCCCCCTGTTGGCTCCACCGAATTCATCATGCTGAATGTGTAATATACCTGCGCGCGGTCCGCCGCAAACTCGATCGGCAACGGCGGCAACGGCTGCGCGTCGATCACGGCGCGCACGCCCGAATCCGCCAGCGCCGGATTCGCGTTTGCCGTCTCGACCACCGGCTGCGATAGCAGCATCCCGTCGCGGCCTACCCAGAACGAAATCTGCACCGAGCTCTCCGCCGCGTCCAATCGGACACCCCCCGGCTGCATCCAGTACTTTTCCACCTTGCGCTGTACCTGGCGCCCCCACGCGTTCAGCACCGGCGGCAGCATGTCCCGCTTTACGCCCGTCTCCTGCGGCGGCGCCTTCGCCACCACCTCGGGCTTCGGGAGATCCTTCGGCGGCTGCGGCTTGGGCGGTTCGGGCTTTTTCTCCGGCTCCTTCTTCGGCTCCGGTTTCTTTTCCGGTTCCTTCTTGGGTTCCGGCTTGGGTTTTGGCTTCTCCTCCGCGACCTTCTTCGGTTCTTCTTTTTTCGGCTCCGGCTTTTTCTCAGGCTCGGGCTTGGGTTCTTCTTTTTTCGGAGGAGGCGGGGGAGGGGGCGGCACCTTTACCGGTTCCGGCTCGGGCTCGGGCGGTGTCGGCGACACAAACGAAACCTCGTACACCAACGGGATCGGCGGTGGAGGAGGCGTGTACCAGCGCAGGCCCATCGCCGCGAAGAGGGCGGCATGCACCGCGATTGACGCGGCAATCGCCACGTGCAACCGTTTCCCACGGCGCAGACTGCGCCAATGGTGCGCGTAGATGGACTCCATGGGTTCCCCCTAACCCCTTAGCACGTGTGATTTTAGCGTGTATACGCACATGGGTCAATCGCGACCCCATCCATGGTAGGCCCGGCGTCCCCGGCACAGGCGGTCGTACGTAAGCCAACTTGATCCTTTCCATTGCGTCAAAGTTCCGTCCATGCACAGCCCGTAGGCGTAAACCAAACCGAACTTTGCCGCCGGGAATGGCGCGAGACGTGCTCAATTCATAGAATATCGCCCATGTCGTCCCATGCTGAGTCGCTTCCTGTCGATGCACCCGTCTCGACCCTCGTCGGGACCTATGTGCGCGCCGCGATTTGGTTTATGGCGCTCGTAATCGGTTCCTGGCTCCTGGGAATTGAGGCCATCCACGGTCACCCGCTCCCATTCTACGCGCTCGTTTACCCCGCACTCGGGGAAAACGCCGGCGCCATTGTCGAAAACCTCGTGAGACTCGGATTCCTCGCCGTCGCGCTGGCAGTGCTCTACGTCGCAATCCACCTGTTGGTCCGATTCGTACTCGTCCCGTCCACCGGCGCGCCCGCGCTCTCCCGTCGGCAACTCACCGCGCTCGTCGCCTTCGCCGCGCTGTTCCCCGCGCTCGTCGCCATGATCCGCGGCCCCGAGGCGCTCGCGCATGCCTACTCCCGCCAGACCTACGAATACATCGGCGACATCGGCGCCGGCGGCTCCATCCACGGCCTGTTCCAGGACTACGAGAAGATGCATCCCTACCTCTCGATGCACGCCAAGGTCCACCCGCCCGGCCCCATCGCCATCCTCTGGCTGCTGTCCTACGTCGCCGGGCGCACGCCTCTGGCTCTCTCCATCGCCACTATCCTCTTCGGCGCACTCTCTGTCGTCCCGATGTACCTCTGGGCCCGCGACGCCCTCGGACCGCGCCCGGGCCTCATCGCCACCCTCCTCTACACGCTCGTCCCGTCGATAGTCCTCTTCACCGCCACCAGCGCCGACATCACCTTCATGCCCTTCACCCTCGCCACCCTTTTCCTCTTCTGGCGCGCAATACACGGTCCCACCCCTGTCATTGCGAGGAGCGGGGTGTGCGACGAAGCAATCTCATTAACCAACCGCCCCACCCTCACAAGCTCCACCCTCTACGCCCTCGCCGCCGGTCTGTGTTACGGCCTCCTCGGACTCATCAGCTACTCCCTGCTCTCCATCGGCGCCTTCTTCGCCTTCGTCGGATTCTGGCGGCTTGCCAGCCCCACCCACCGATGGGCCGTCCTCCGCACCGCCGCCCTCATGCTCGTCGCCACCGTCGGCCTGCACTTCCTCGTCTACCTCTGGTCCGGCTACAACTCCATCGACGTGTTCCAACTCTCGAAAAACCAGTTCGATACCGATCAAGCCAACCTCGACCTCGTAGATCCCCGCTTTCCCGCACTTTGGTTCAAGCTCGTCAATCCGCTCTGCTGGTTCTTCTTCGCGGGCGTCCCCGTTTCAGTCCTGTTCCTCGGCTGTTTCGCCGACGCCCAACTCCGGAAATCCGCCCTCGTCTGGATCGTTGGCCTGTCTCTTCTCGCATTCGATATACTGTATCTCGCGCGCGGCGAGGGCGAGCGTTCCGCCATGTACATCATGCCCTTCCTCGCGCTCGCGGCCGCGCTCCGGCTCGACCGGCTCGTCGCCGAGGCGGGCGACTGGCGGCCGCTCACGGCGACGCTGGCCTTCCTCGGCCTGCAAGGCGTCGCCATCGAATGCATCCTCTACACCTACTGGTAATCCGGCATGTGGCGTAACCAGAAAGTCTCGGTCATCTTCCCCACCTACAA
>CAYUZD010000242.1:2973-5446 GCA_964449475.1 uncultured Nitrospirales bacterium | reverse complement strand
CGGGCAGGATCAGGAGCCCGTCGTGGTCGTCGCCGAGGCCGAGTTCGTCCGCGGCGCACATCATGCCCTGCGACTCGACCCCGCGCATCTTGCGTTTGGTGATCGCCATGCCGTTCGGCAGCGATGCGCCGACGACGGCAGTCGGCACCCTGTCTCCCACCTTCATATTCTTCGCGCCGCAGCAGATCTGGAGCGGCTCGCCCTGGCCGACGTCCGTTTTGCAGACGACGATGTTGTCCGCGTCGGGGTGTTTGGCGATGTCGAGGATTCTGCCGACGACGACATTCTGTACGGCGTCGCCCGGGCGCTCGACCGACTCGATCTCGAGCCCGAGCATCGTGAGTTTGTCGCAGAGCGCGTCTACGTCGGCCGGGAGGTCGACGTAGTCACGGAGCCAATTGAGCGGGATCTTCATGCGTCCGCTCCGCGAGACTTGTCATCCCCGTGTAGGCGGGGATCGCGTTGCTCACGTGACGTCGCTGGACGACGAGATTCCCGCCTGCGCGGGAATGACATTGAGGGGGTGCAGGTTCGGGAATCGCACGCACGCCTAAGCTGGACCCCGCTTAGACGTGGCACCCGCGTTTTGAGAGTTTGGTGTGGCATTTAGAACTGCTCCAGCAGGCGCAGGTCGTTCTCGTACATTAGGTGGATGTTGGGGATTGAATGCAGGGCCATCGTGATGCGGTCGAGGCCGAGGCCGAACGCGAACCCGGAGAACTTGTCCTGGTCGTAGCCGACGCGCTCGAAGATCGACGGGTGCACCATCCCGCCGCCGAGGATTTCGAGCCATTTCGTGCGCGTCTGGCCGGTGTTCGGGTCGCGCGAGGTCCAGAGGATGTCCACTTCCGCGGACGGTTCCGTGAACGGGAAGAAATGCGGGCGGAACCGGAGTTTCACGTCCTTGCCGAACAGTTTGTGGATGAAGTGGTAAAGCGTGCCCTTGAGATCGGCGAACGTGACGCCCTCGTCCACGAGCAGGCCGTCCACCTGGAAGAACATCGGGCTGTGCGTCGCGTCGAAGTCCACGCGATAGACCCGGCCCGGCATGATGATGGCGACGGGCGGCTTGACCTTTTCCATCACGCGGATTTGGACGGGCGTCGTGTGCGTGCGGAGCACTTCGCCCGGGCGGACGTAGAACGTGTCGTGCGTGTCGCGCGCGGGATGGTCGTCGGGCGTGTTCAGCGCGTCGAAGTTGTAGTAGTCCGTCTCGATGTCCGGCCCGGTGGCGACCTGGTAGCCGAGCTCGCTGAAGATATCGACGATGCGGTAAATGGTCTGCGTGATCGGGTGGATACGCCCGCGCGGCGGCACTCGGCCCGGTAGCGAGAAATCGATTTGTTCCGTGGGGGCGCCCGCGGGCTCGAGCGCGAGCTTCTTCTCGTCCACGGCGGCCGCGAGCATCTGCTTGAGCGCGTTGGCGGCCTGGCCCGCGGCCTTGCGTTCTTCCGGGGCGAGTTCACCCAGCGAACGGAGCACGTCGGTGAGGTGGCCCTTGCGGCCGAGCCACTTGACGCGGAACGCCTCGAGCGCGGCGGCATCCGACACGGCGGCGATTTCCGCCTTCGCGTCGGCCTGCAGCGCGTCGATCCGCGCAGGGTTCCAATCGTTCGCATTGCTCATCTGGATTCGCCCAAGCCCTCGAAGATCGCGGTGCCGATGCGCACTTCCGTGGCGCCTTCCTCGATCGCGACCTCAAAATCGTTCGTCATACCCATTGACAGTTCCCGCAAACCAAGCCCGTGCGCCAAGTCGCGCAGCGCGGCGAACACCGGCCGCGTTTGCTCCGGGTCGTCCACCAGCGGCGCCATGGTCATCAGGCCCTCGACCCGCAGATGCGGCATCCGTTGCCGGATGGTTTCGACCGCGCCGGGGACGTCCGCGGGCGCGAATCCGCCCTTGCTGGCTTCCCCCGACACGTTGACCTCGATCAACACCGGCAGTGTCTTGCCGGCCGCCGCGCACCGCTGCTCGAAGGCCTCGGCGAGGTCCATCCGATCCATCGAATCGACCCGGCCGAAGTGCGCGGCCACGTCCCGCGCCTTGCGGCGTTGCACGTGGCCGATCATGTGCCACCGGACCGCGCTGCCGAGAACCTGAATCTTCGGAAGCGCTGCATCGACCCGGTTCTCGCCGAGTTCTCGGTAGCCGAGCTCGACCAGAATCCGTACCTCCTCCACGCCTACCGACTTCGTGACGGGAATGAGGTGAACGTCCCCCGGAGACCGTCCCGCTCGTCTGGCCGCGGCGTCCATCCGCGCGCGGATCCGCGCGAGATTGCCCCGGATGACGTCCAGCTTGGCCGCCGCGCCGCGCATGGAAACTAACCCGAACGCAATTCGGACTTGCGGCCGCGGATCAACTTGCGCGAACCGGCGGCATACGGCCAGAGAGATTGCTTCGTCGCATACCCCGCTCCTCGCAATGACAACCCGAAGGCAAATGTTTGGGGCGCGTGCGGACGTCGATC
>CAYUZD010000242.1:0-2963 GCA_964449475.1 uncultured Nitrospirales bacterium | reverse complement strand
TGCCCCGAATGACCTCAAGCTTGGCCGCCGCACCCTGCATAGCGTTCTCGCGGCCACATGATAGGACGCGTGCAACGCGCGATCAAGGCAAGTCGTTTGGCGCTAGGGGTTTGGGGCGTTTTCGCGGGCGTGCTAGGATGGATCGCGGGGAGGGCTGATGCGCGAACCCAGGCTGGTGCTGCGAGGTGGTTTTCTGCCGTTGCTACTCGTTGCGGCCGCGGCGGGGTGTACTGCGCCGTCCGCGCCGACGGGCTTCGACGGCGAGCGCGCCTATCGGGACGTGGAGACGATCGTCGGGTACGGTCCGCGTACTCCGGGTTCGAGCGCTAGCCGCAGGACCCGTGATCACATCCGCGCGGAACTGGCCAAGCTCGGCCTCGAACTGCAGGAACAGACCTTCACCGCCGACACCCCGATCGGCGCGGTGACGATGACCAACCTGCTCGTGGAAATTCCCGGGACCCGGCCCGAAATCATCGTCGTCGGCAATCACTACGACTCCAAAGTGTTTCCCGACTTCGAGTTTGTCGGCGCGAACGACGGCGGCTCGAGCACGGCGTGGACGATCGAGTTCGCGCGGGCGATCGGCGCGAAGCGCGAGGGCCACACGCTGTGGCTGTGCTGGTTCGACGGCGAGGAGGCCTACGGCGAGTGGAGCGCGACCGACGGCCTCTATGGCAGCCGCAGCTTCGTCGAGCGGCTCACGTCCGAGGGCCGGCTGGGCGACATTCGCGCGATGATTAACGTCGACATGATCGGCGATTGCGATCTCGACGTGCACCGCGACGTCGGCGCAACGGCGGAACTCCTCGGCCCGATCTGGGACGCCGCGCGCGCGCTGGGACACGGCCGGCACTTCACGGCGCGGACAATCTCGATCGACGACGACCACAAACCCTTTCGCGACGCCGGCATCCCCGCGATCGAGCTGATCGACTTCCGGTACGGCGGCGGCGCGGTCGAGCACCAGATGAACTGGCACACCACGCGCGACCGGCTCGACCTCGTGTGCGCGGAGAGCCTGCAGATCGTGGGCGACGTGCTGCTGACGGCGCTGCCCGCGATTGAACAGCGGCTGAGCGGGGGCGGCGAATGACGCGGGCGGCGGACACGGGGCTGCACTGGGCGCAGGGCGCCGACGCGGCGGACCTCGAGCGGCTGCTGGACGCGCTGTACCGCGTCGAGAGCCTGCTGAACCGGCTGACGGACATCGACGCGCTGTTGCACGCCGTCATCGACGAGAGCCGGGGCCTCGTGGACGCCGAGGCGTCGTCGCTGCTGCTTTACGACGAGCAGGCGGACGACCTCTACTTCCACGTCGCGTACACGGAGGGCGGGGACGCGGAGGCGCTGCGGCGTTCGCTACGGCTCAAGGTCGGCGAGGGCATCGCGGGCGCGGTCGCGGAATCGCGCACGACGATCCACGTGCCCGACGCCGCGCGCGACCCGCGCGTGTACCGAGGCGCGGACTCGCTGACGAAGTTTGAGACGCGGTCGATCCTCGCCGTGCCGATGGCGGAAGGCGCGCGGCTCGTGGGCGTGCTCGAGGCGCTGAACAAGCGGGACGGCGGCGGATTCTCGGACTACGACCAGCGCGTCCTCGAGATGTTCGGCGGGCTGGCGGCAGTCGCGATCACGCGCGCGCGGCTCATCGAGGAAAACTTGCGCGAGGCGCAACTCGCGGCGGTCGGCCGCGCGGTCGCGGGTCTCTCCCACCACACGAAAAACATCCTTATGGGGCTGAACGGCAGCCTCGAACTGGTGGACAGCGGCCTGCACAAGAAGAACCTCGAGCTGATTGCGCAGGCGTGGCCCGTGTTGAAACGCAGCGCGGGACGGCTCGAACGCGTCGTTGGCGACATGCTCGCGTACTCGAAGCCGCGGCAGCCGATGCTCGAGTCGTGCGACGTGAGCGAGCTGGTCGCCGAGGCGCTCGACGCGTTCGAGGCGCTGCTGGCGAACCGCGACATCGAAGTGACCAGCGACACCACGGGCGCGGTCGCGCGCGTGAAGTGCGACGCCGCGTCGATGCACCACGCGCTGCTCAACCTGCTCACCAACGCGGCCGACGCCGCGCCGGCGGGCCGCGGGCGCATCCACGTCGAGGCGGCGCAACGGCCGGGCGGGATCACGGAGATTTCCATCGAAGACAACGGCCACGGCGTCGATGCGGCTGACCGGCAGCGGATATTCCAGCCGTTCTACTCGTCCAAGGGCGGCAAGGGCACGGGCCTGGGGCTTGCAGTGACGGCGAAGATCCTCGCGGAGCACGGCGGCGGCGTGCGCGTCGAGCGCGGACGCCTGGGCGGCGCGCGGTTCGTGTTGTCGCTGCCGGCGGCGAGATAGAGGGACGCGATGAGCAAGTCGGACAAAAACAAGAAACCGCGGCCCGAGCCGGCGTCCGCGATCAGGGACTTCTCCGCCGGGTGGATTTTCTGGCTCCTGTCGTTCGCCGTGCTGTTCGGTCCCGCGTGGTTTTGGGCGTCTCGGAACGCGTTCACGGACCAGCAATCGGGCGTGTTCCCGTGGTTCGCGGCGTTCACGCTGGCGACGATCGGTGCGGGTGTGGTCACGTGGGCGACGAATTCCGGTTTACAATGGTGGTCTCGGCGGGCGAACCGCCTCGCGCGCAAGAAGCGCTGAGTTGGAGCGTGCATGACGGACGTGTGGGACCTGTCGGCGTACGTTGAGGCGCACCCGGGCGACCTCGACCAGCGCTGGCGCCTGGCGAAGAAGTTATACACCGCGTTCGAGTACCGTCTCGCGCTCGAGCACCTTCTGGTACTGAAGAACGAATGGGGCCTGCGGCCCAACGTCTGCCGGTACCTCGCGGCGACGTACTACCGGCTCGGGCGCTACGACGAAGCCATCCGCGAGATGCGGAACGCGCTCGACAAGTATCCCGACGACGTGGCGATGCGCGAACAATTCGCGCGGACGCTCGTATTTGATGACAAGAAGGA
>CAYUZD010000241.1:0-5463 GCA_964449475.1 uncultured Nitrospirales bacterium | reverse complement strand
TGTTCGGCACGTCGTGACCCATCGGCCCCATCGTATGGTGCGACTTGTGGCAGTGAAACGCCCAGTCGCCTGGGTTATCCGCAACAAATTCAATGTCGCGGGTCGACCCGACGGGCACTTGGACCGTCGCCATGGGCCACTGCGCCGAAGGTGGGATCGGACCCCCGTCTGTGCCGGTGCACTTGAACGTGAACCCGTGAAGGTGAATCGGGTGCTCGTCCATGCTGAGGTTGCCGACGCGGATGCGTACGCGTTCGCCCTCCCGCGCGACGAGCGTGTCGATTGCAGGATACACCTTGCTGTTGAACGTGAAGATGTTGAAGTCGAGCATAACGGACGGATCGGGCCTGCGGGTGCCGGGGTGAATCGCCCACATGTGAACGAGAAATGCATAGTCGCGATCCGGCGGCGGGCTCGTTGGATTCTTCGGATGAATGATGAAGAGGCCCATCATTCCAGCCGCGAGTTGCACCATTTCGTCGGCGTGCGGGTGGTACATGTACGTGCCATGCTGGCGCAGCGTGAATTCGTACTGGTATGTCTCGCCGGGAGCGATTTGCCGCTGGCTCAGTCCGCCGACGCCGTCCATGCCGCTCGGCAGGAGGATTCCGTGCCAGTGAATCGTCGTGTGCTCGGACAGGTTGTTCGTCACGAAGATGCGCACGCGATCGCCTTCGACCGCCTCGATCGTCGGCCCCGGCGTGCTGCCGTTGTATCCCCAGCACGGTCCGCGCATGCCCGGTGCGAACTCGTGGTCGAATTCCTCGGCGATGAGGCGAAACACCTTGACGCCGTTGTCCATCGTGTATGGCAGCGTCGTTCCGTTCAGGGTGCGCACGGGCGTGAACCCGCGCGCGCCGGAGCCGCCGCCGGACGCCGAGCCGTCCGCAGGCCCCGCGGCGCGCGCCGTACTCAATCCCGCCAGCGCCGCGGAACCGGACAACACTGCCGCGGCCGATTTCAACCAATTTCGACGTGAAAGCATGGTCGTTACTCCTCGTGGTGGTGTTCGTGTTCGTCGGATGCGTTGGTGGGGGCAGCTTCAGTGGATGGGGCCTCGGCGGGCTCGGCCGGCGAACTCGCTTCCGGCAATTGCCCTTCCGTCAGGCGTTCGAGTTCGGTGTGCGCCAGCCAGTAGTCCAGGCGCGCGGCCATCGCGCCGCGCCGGGTTTCGAGTTCGGCCTGCTTGGCCTCGAGCAAGTCGTACACGCCGATCAGCATGCCGTTGTAATGGAGCTGCGACTCCTCGACGAGCGCGCCGTGCATCGGCAAGAGGTCGCGCGTGTACGCGTCGAGCCGGTCGCGTGCCTCGGCCAGACGCTCCGCGGCGGCGTGCACCCCGGTGCGAATGTCGAGTTCGAGCGCCTCGCGTTCCGCGCGGCTGCGATCGAGCATAGACTGGGTCCGCAGGACTTCACCGCGTTTGCGATCGAAGATGGGTACTTCGAGTTCCAATGTCGGACCCACGACCCACTCACCGTCCGGCTCGCGCTCACCGCTGACGCCGAGATCGATCATGCCCGTGTACCGGAAGCGCCTCGCGAGCTTGAGCGCAAACTCCATCGCCTCGACCTCGTGCGCGGCCGCGGCGAGATCGAGCCGGCGCGAGATCGCCAGCCCTTCGAGCGCGAAGGGATCGGACTCGACCGCGCCCGGCTCGGGGTAGCGCATCGGCCAGAACCACCCGGCGTCGCCGGGGCCTAGACCGAGCACGCGCCGGAGCCGCTGTTCCTTCTCGACGGCTTCGGCCTTGAGCTCGCGCGCCTCCATCCCGACGCGGACGTCGAACGCCTCATGCGACAACCGCGCGAGCCGGCTGAGATTGCCGGCGTCATATTGCCGCCGCGCGATTGCCGCCGTCGCACTCGACGCCTCGCGCGACAACGCGACCAGTTCCAGCTCCTGTTGCGCGCTGAACGCGTCGTAGTACGCGGCACGGACATCGGCGAGCAGCGCGAGCACGTCCCCCGCCGCGCGGAGCTTCGCGTGTTCGAAATGTTGCGTCTCGATCTTGCGGCGCAGCGGCACCATCAGCGCGTCGAGGATCGGAAACACGGTCTCGACTTCCCCGTTCGTGCCGGAGCCGGACCCGGTGACGAAGCGCGCCATGCCGAAGAGCGTCGGGTTCGGCAGCGTACCGGCTTCGACGAGGTCCGCCCGGCTGAGGCCAAGTTCCGCGAACGCGATCGCCACGTCGGGGTTGCGCAGCAGCGCGATCTGCGTGGCAGACTCGGCTGTCAGCGGTTCCTCAACGAGCGCCGCGAGCGTTGCCGCAGCATCCTCGTCCTCGGCATAGGCCCAGCGGAGGTCCTGCGCGGCGCGTTCCTGCACGAGCCCACGCACCTCGTCGATGCCGTGGTCCTTGGGCACGTGCGCACAACCTGCGAGCGCACCCATCGTGAGCAACATCGCTGCAATTGTCGTTCGTGTTCTTCGTTTCATGTTCAGCCTCTGTGTTCGTGGGGGGATTCGGCCGCGGCCTCAGCAAAATACACCTCAGGCTGCGGAGGAAAACGGAGAGAACACCAAGGTCAGATCAAGAGGGAGTGGTGCGTGAGGAAAATCGCGCGCGATCGGCCCGGCGGAAAAGAAGCCTCCATTCGCGCAGCAGGCGACAAGGAGTCGAGTTGATACACGTTCGACGCGCGAACGTCCAGCAGCAACTGCACGACCAGCGGAAGCGTCGTCCCGTGCTCGCCGGCCGGGGTTGACGTCGAACCCGCTGGTGTTCCCTCGACGCAGCAGCAGTCCGGCTGGCGCATCACGCCGCCGCAGGGTGTGGCGGGACGGGCGTCTTTCGCGGGCGCCTCGTGGCAGGATGGTGCCGGGGCGGATTCGACGACCGCCGCGGACGCGTCGTCAACGCGGCACGCAGCCGCGAACGCGGACTCGAAGGCCGACAACACAAGCGCGAAGCACGCTCCAACGGCACACGCGCGTTCCAATCGTTGTAACAGCATCGCACTCCACCGTCGATGATTCACGGGATCAACTTATCATCGAACAACCGCCTGTTCAAATCCGCCCTGCGGCAATTTCGTTCCAAATTCCCATGCCCGGCTCGCCCCACGTCTGGATTTGCTGCCATAATCTGAAAGCGAACGGAGGATCGTCTCGTGAGCCTCTTCGGCTCGACCCTATTTTCGGGCAGTTCGTTCATCCGGAGCGCTCTGACGCCAGCGCTAGTCGTGTTCATCGTCGGGGTGCCGCTGTTACTGGAATTCGAGACGTGGCTTCAGGTTGCGGTCGTCGTCGCGATGGACGTGGCGTGTATCGCGCTTCTTCTGGGATTGTGGGTGCGGCCGCCGTATGCGCAGTGGGCGTTTCGGTTCCTGTCGGCCATCGTCTTCTTTGCCTACGCAGGGTACGCGATCGATGAGTTACTCCTTTCCGGGCGACCGATTGAACTCGACGCGCCGCGGAGCGAGGCGTCGCCGCTCAATGCGATTGCAGGCTTCGTCATCATCGGGATTCCGAGTTTTACGTACGCGGTATTGGGGAGATTCAACGTAATGACTAGGCGGGGACCGCACAACCGTCATCATATGGGGCCGGGAGATCATGTTGACTGAGTTTGCGGCCGCGAGTGTTGCGACCCAGACCGACACTCGGTGCTTTCTGACAGCGGAGTGGCGGCACCTCATCCTCTTGAACTATGCGATCGATCCGCTGTCGCTTCACTCCCACGTGCCAGTGGACACCGAGCTGGATTCGTTTGATGGGACGGCATTCGTCAGCGTGGTGGGATTCCAGTTCCTGCACACGCGCGTCTTTGGACTTCCGATACCGTGGCATCGAAATTTTGAAGAGGTAAACCTGCGGTTCTATGTGCGACGCAAGTCGGGCGGCGAGTGGCAGCGCGGCGTCGTATTCGTCAAGGAACTGGTGCCGCGCGCCGCGATTGCGTGGACCGCGCGGCGACTCTACGGCGAACGGTACGAGGCAGTACCCATGTCTCACGCCGTCGATCGCGATTCGCGCGGACTCCCAAGGTTCGTCGAGTACTCCTGGCGATATTCCAAAGAGAGTCATCGCATGTCGGTGCGCACAGCGGGAGATCCCGCCGAAATGCTACCCGGCAGTCAGGAGGAGTTCATCGCGGAGCACTACTGGGCGTATGTGCGCGGCGACCGTGAAACGCTGGAATACCGTGTCGATCATCCGCGCTGGCGTATCTGGAACGCGCTCGAACCGGAGCTCACGTGTGACGTCGGTACGTTGTATGGCCAGGAATTCTCGGAGGCCTTGTCGCACGCACCCGCATCCGCATTCCTTGCGGAAGGGTCTGAAGTGGTCGTGTACAGGGGCCGGCCGATCACTCGATAGCATCGACCGGACGCAGGTTTTGCTGCGCGAGCCGCCTGGACACGACGCCGTGGCGCGGGCCGAAGAGCGCGGCGAGGACGTAGAACGCACCGCTGACGGCGGCCATCGCGCCGGCGATGGATCCGTTGAGCGCGGTGGCGAGGAAGTAACCGCCGATGGCGCTCCCCACGCCGATCGCGACGGCGAGCACGTGCATTAGCCAGAGCCGGTCGGTGAGCAGGTAGGCCGTGTTCGGCGGGACGATGAGCATGCCGACGACGAGGATGACGCCTACGCTCTCGAACGCGGCGACGGTCGTGGTGGACACGAATGCCATCAGCAGGTAGTGCCAGAGCACGACGCGGATGCCGACGGACGCCGCGAGCGCGGGATCGAACGCGCACAGCTTCAACTGCTTCCAGCCGACGCCGATGAACACGAGATTGGCCAGCGCGACGCCGCCCATCACCCAGGCCGATCGCGCGCCGAGGTCCGAGCCGCCGAGGACGAACCGGTCGAACGGCGCGTACAGGATCTCGCCGTAGAGCACGCAGTCGAGATCGAGATCGACCTGGCCTGCGAACCGGCTCACCATGATGACGCCGATGGCGAACAGGAACGTGAACGTGACGCCGATGGAGGCGTCGCTGGCCAATTTGCCGTGCCGGGTCAGCATGTCGGTGGAGAAGGCGGTCAACAAACCGAGCGCGCCCGCGCCCAAGATCATCGGCACGATGTGCCGGCTGCCGCTAAACAGAAAGGCGAGCACGATGCCAGGCAGGACCGCGTGGCTGATCGCGTCGCCGAGCATCGACATACGCCGCAGCACGAGGAAACAACCGACCAGCGCGCACGCCGCCGCGACGAACGACCCGACGAGCACGATCCAGAAGCCGTCCGTACCGGGAAGCAGCGAGACTCCGAGCACGCGATCGAGCATGGAGTCGCTCATGTCGCGCCGCCTTCGGGCGCTACGATGCGGGGGATACGCTCGCCGTGCGGATCTTCCTCGGGGTTCTGCAACACCGCGACCAGCCGCGCCTCGAGCTCGGGCGTGATGATGTGCTCGATTTCCTCGGCGTCGTCGTGGACATGGTCCGGCGCGATCTCGAGCTTGCGCGTGAGATAGACCTCCCACAACCGGTGCAGGCGCGTCAG
>CAYUZD010000240.1:0-5464 GCA_964449475.1 uncultured Nitrospirales bacterium | reverse complement strand
CTGGATCTCGCTCTGGTCAAACTCTCGGAACCCGTTGTCGGTGTCACGCCAGCTTACCTCTATGAGAAACGCGACGAGGAAGGTCAAGCGGTCATCTTCGTCGGAACTGGCAGGTATGGTGACGGGCTCACAGGGCCGCAGGGAGACGACGGTAAGTGGAGAGGCGCCACGAACACCGTAACCAGCGCGCTCGACAATTGGGTCACCTTCAAGTTTGATCGCCCGCCAGCGGGGACCGAACTGGAAGGCATCAGTGGACCCGGGGACAGTGGCGGCCCCGCCTTCGTTGAACACGATGGCAGGACGTATGTACTTGGTATCAGTTCCGCCAACGACGACGCGGGCGCGACCGGTCCGTGTCGATACGAGAGCACCGAATATTACGCCAGGGTGTCAGCCGGCATCGACTGGATTCGCGAGACCATGAACTCGGCTCTCCCACGGCAGGAGTCGTTCGAAACGAAGCTCGTTGATTTGAAAACCGACAAGTGGCCCAACTCCCGGGTCGGGCAGGTTGCGTCGTCCTTCTTCGATGCGTATGGGCGCGGCACGGACGAAAGCATGAAAGAATTTGAACTTACCTACCGCTCAAAGGCCGCGCTCCAGGAACGTCCCGTGGAAGCGCGGCTTGAGGGATGGCGCGAACAACGGACCGTATGGGGCGCGTTGGAAGCTCGGAGGTGTGTTCCGAACGGTGCGAGCGAACTGTTCGTCCTGGTGCGCGCAGACGGTGAGGGCGTATGGAAGACGTTTCGATTCATGCTGGAAGCCGACGAGCCTTTCAAATTGACAGGAATCGAAATCGCCAGCCCAACAGTTGTGGCGGAGTGAGTGGTCGCTGCATCTGAATTAGATGCGCAAATCTCTGTCACGCTCTACGGACCGCCACGTCCCAATGAGCAATCACTGTCGCGCTGGATCGAACTCACGCGGGGCCATATCTACCGGCGGTCCGATCACCGAATACGCCGAAGACCTCGCCCACCCCAGCCACGCCCGTCCCGCCGCCGAACAAATCCGCCAATCCGCGTGTTACAACCGAAAGAGACGGGCCGCAGGGAAGGGCGAATCGGCTGATTATCCAGCCCCGCGTCGTCCATCCGTTTGAAAACGACCGTCTCGCAGGAGTAGCCTAATGCACTTTGGCATGGGCGGTAAGCGGTTGGGGGCGTTCGGGTTAGTGCCTGAAATGCCCGAGCCGCATCCCGTGTTCAAGAGATATCTACGGCACATTCTCGTGCGCCGCACAGATATACAGCCGACCGCGAGTCGGAAACGAAGCATCGAACAGGCCGCACGTGTACCTCAGTCCCGCGGCGCCGGAGTCCAGCCAGCAACATGTCCACAGTAGTCACCGAGTCCTCACCGGAAGAACAGGCAGAGAGTGACCAGTTACTCATCAATGACGCGGTAATCAAGATCGCGACGAAGAACGGCTCCGGCAGCCAGTCCGCCAATCTCATCCTCCTCCGCGCCATCTGCAAAATGGGCATCCCCGTCAGCGGGAAGAACCTGTTCCCCTCGAACATTGCCGGCCTGCCCACGTGGTTCACCATCCGCGCGAACGAGGACGGCTGGCTCGCGCGGCGCGCCGCCAGCGACATCCTCATCGCGATGAACGATTCGACCGCGGCCGAGGACCTCGCGGAGCTCCCTGCCGGCGCGATGGTCATCCTGAACGACACGCTCCAGAAATTCGTCACGCGCAAGGATCTGAAGCTCCACGTCATCCCGTTCAACAAGCTCGTCGCCGAGGCCTGCCCGGATCACAAGCTCCGCAAGCGCGTTGTCAACGTCATTTACGTCGGCGTCGTCGCGTGGCTGCTTGACCTCGACATGGACATCGTCCTCGAAGCGATCTCGTTCCAGTTCGGCGGCAAGAAGACGGCCATCGACCTCAACAAGGCCGCCGCCGACGCGGGCTACGAGTGGGCGAAGCAAAACCTGCCCAAACACCCCGCGTTACGCCTGCGTCACAGCAACAAGACCGAAGGCAAGATGATTATCGAGGGCAACGAGGCCACCGCCATCGGCCTCCTCTTCGGCGGCACCACCGTCCTCGGCTGGTACCCCATCACGCCCAGCAGCAGCGTCTGCGAGACCCTCATCGACCTCATGGACAAGTACCGCAATGATCCCGTCACCGGCAAGGCCACCTACGCCGCCATCCAGGCCGAGGACGAAATTGCCTCGATGGGTATCGTGCTCGGCGCGGGCTGGGCCGGCGCGCGCGCCGTCACCGCGACCTCGGGCCCCGGCATCTCGCTGATGGCCGAGATGGCCGGTCTCTCCTACTTCGCCGAAATCCCCGCCGTCATCGTCGATGTCCAGCGCATGGGGCCGAGCACCGGGCTGCCCACGCGCACCGCGCAGGGCGACATCGTGTCCGCATACAACCTCTCGCACGGCGACAAAAAACACGTGCTCCTCATCCCCGCCGACGCCGTCGAGTGTTACGAATTCGCGATGAAATCGCTCGATCTCGCGGAGCAGTTGCAGACGCTCGTGTTCCTCATGAGCGATCTCGACATCGGCATGAACAAGTGGCTCGTGCGCCCGTTCGATCCGCCCGCCGACGGCCCCATCCCGCGCGGCAAGGTGCTCGACGCCGCCGCGCTCGAAAAGGTCGCGAAGTTCGAGCGGTACCGGGACGTGGACGGCGACGGCATCCCCTATCGCACGCTCCCCGGCACGAACCATCCCAAGGCCGCCTACTTCACGCGCGGCACCGGCCACAAACCGGACGCCGGCTACTCCGAAAACGCCGCCAACTGGCAGCAAAACATGGATCGGCTCGCGCGCAAGTTCGAGACCGCGCGCGATCTCGTGCCTGCGCCTATCTACGATGATGTCCAAGGCGCCCAGGTCGGCATCATCGGCTACGGCTCGAGCGATGCCGCCATCGCCGAGGCCCGCCACATCCTCAGCATCCGCCACGAGACGCCGTCCAGCTACGCCCGCATCCGCGCGCTCCCGGTCCACCGCGGCGTGCGCGATTTCCTCGCGAAGTATCCGCGCATCTATCTCGTCGAGCAGAACCGCGACGCGCAAATGGCGTCCCTGCTCAAAGTCGAGTTTCCCGAGTACGCCGCGAAGATCCGCAGCGTCCTCCACTACAACGGCCTCCCCATCGACGCGCAGTCCGTCGTCGACGGCATCGCCGGCGATTCAGAAAGGAAGTAACCCGCCATGACCACGCAAACGCCCGACGCGCCGCAGAAGGCCATCAACCGCCTCGGCCTCGCGCTGCAGGATTACCGCGGCTCCGACTCGACCCTCTGCGCCGGCTGCGGCCACGACGCCATCACGGCCTCGATCATCAAGGCCTGCTATGAGTACGGCATCGCGCCGCACGAAGTCGCCAAGCTCAGCGGCATCGGCTGCTCGAGCAAGACCACCAACTACTTCCTTGACAACGCCCACGGCTTCAACGGCGTACACGGCCGCATGGCGTGCATCGCCACCGGCGCCCACATCGCCAACCGCACGCTGCACAACATCGGCGTCAGCGGCGACGGCGATACCGCGTCCATCGGCCTTGGCAATTTCCTGCACATGGTCCGCCGCAACGTCCCCATCGTCTACATCGTCGAGAACAACGGCTGCTACGGCCTCACCAAGGGCCAGTTCTCCGCCACCGCCGACACCGGCTCCATCAAGAAGGGCGGCAAACTCAAGAACCAGATGCCGCCGGTGGACATCTGCGCGCTCGCCATCGAAATGGGCTGCGCCTTCGTCGCGCGGTCGTTCTCCGGCGACACCAACCAGGTCCGCAACCTCCTCATGGCCGCGATGGCGCACGACGGTACTGCCGTGCTCGACATCATCTCGCCCTGCGTGACCTTCAACAACCACGAAGGCTCCACCAAGAGCGTCGCGTACGCTCGCGCGAACGAGGACCCGCTCCACGAGATCGACTTCATCCCGAGCTACACCCCCATCACGGTCGAATACGACCCCGGCCAGACCATCGTCGTCGAGATGCACGATGGGTCGCACGTCACGCTCAAAAAACTCCACGGCGACCACGACCCGCGCAACAAGGACCAGGCGCTCAAACTCCTCCACGAGGTCCAGCGCACGCAGCACTTCTACACGGGCCTGCTCTACCACCAGCCCTCCGCCCCCACCCTCGCCGACCAGCAGCGCCTCGTCGACGAGCCCCTCGCCACGCTCCCCACCGACCGCATCCGCCCTTCCCGCGGCGCCTTCGACGAAATCATGTCCAGCTACAAATAGTTCTTTCATCAGATTCCGGCATCACGCTTGCCTCTCCAAGTTGCCCCGAGTTTGGGAGGGCGGGCGTTGTCCCGAGTTTGGGAGGGCGAGCGTCCTCGCGAGCCGATGCCGTTCCAAGCGCACCACCCCTTGTCATTCCCGCGAAGGCGGGAATCGCTTCCACCACAGACCACGCCCCTCGCCGCCGCCAGAAAACACGCGAGGCCGGGACATTCAGGTTGTCCCGGCCTCGATGTAGTTACAAGGAACGCTCTCGCGTTCGGCTCTCAGTCACACTCGATGTACTTCACCACTACGTTCGAAATGTCTTTGCAGTGACGGCCCGACCCAATCTTGGTCACCTCGACCGCCGCCGCGTAGAAGCAATCGTCGTAAATCCACTCGACCTTGTAGCAGTCGTCGCCGTCATCGCCGCACTGGAACGTGATCAGGTTGGTGCCGGCCTTGATGCACACGTACTCGATGCCCTTGCCGTACGGCGCTTCAAAGTACGCCGACGTACCCTCGATCTTCTCGTCGCCCACGCACTGATCCTGCGGGCCCGCCGACACCGTCGCCGCTGGCACGAATAACGACAGCGCGATCGCTACCGCCGCGACCAACCCAAGCACGCCGCCAAACACCATCGACTTCTTCATACCACTCCACTCCTGATTCGGCTCCGGGCGCGAACTCGGATTCACGGGGGCCCGGCGACAGAACGGCTGTCACGCGTCGCCGGCACCACTCACATCGGCCCAGCGCTCAAGACCTTCCGCGTCAAACTTCGCGGCCCCCGATAACGCTTGACCAAGTCGCAAATAGTGTGCCCGCGTCAACAAAACACCCAATCCCTCAAATCCCGCAACAATTTCATCGCCAACAGCTTGCGAATCCGCACAACTCCCGCCCAACTCAGGCACACGTTTGCCATCCCTGACACAGAGTTGCCCAAATGGCGTGCTCAGACGACCTGTTTCGTGGATTTCAGCCCCAAAGGGGCGGCAAGAGAATAGCCCAGGGCAAAGCGACCAACGGGAGCGTCGCCCTGGGTCAGGCGTGCCGTATTCTTATAGCCCTGTAAGGGCGAAAGAGGCCGACGCGCGAAGCACGATCTACTCGGCGTCGCCCCGCAAATTCCCCGCCAACACCTGCCGGTTCATGCGCGCGATGTTCTCGACCGAGACATTCTTCGGGCACGCCGCCTCGCACAGGTAGTGGTTCGAGCAGTTGCCGAACCCTTCCG
>CAYUZD010000239.1:0-5465 GCA_964449475.1 uncultured Nitrospirales bacterium | reverse complement strand
TGGACGCGCAAGATTCCGGTATCGAAGACGCCAAGATCAGTTGGCAGGCGCTGGTGGAGGATTCCGTCCAGATCTTGGCTGGACGGCGCATCCAGAACTGGGAAAAGATCACGGACGCGGCGTTGTTGGAACGGCTGCCCGAGGCGGCGCGGGCGCACGTGGTCCAGGCGGACCTGCGAGCGTTGGGCGTGACCGACTACGGTTCGCCTGCGGGCGGCGGCCTTCATCTGTATTCGCAGCGGCAGCCCATGATGCTCGCGCGGTGGCCGAACGAAGGGTTCGTGGAGATTGCGGAGACCGTGGGTGGCGACCCGGTAACGATTCACGGCCGGACGGGAGACAAAATCGGTAAATGGACTTACGGAGATGATCGCCCGGCGGGGTGGCGGGCGGAGCCGGATATCTGGGTGCATGGGTATTGGTTTTGGGACTGGTCAGACCAACGGCAGAAGGTGAAGCAGATTGACGCGACCGCGAAGACGATCGAGGTCGAGCCGCCGTACCATGGCTACGGATACCGCACTGGGCAGTGGTACTACTACTACAACGTTTTCGGCGAGATCGACACGCCCGGCGAATGGTACCTCGACCGCGACGCAGGGATGTTGTACTTCTGGCCGCCGGACGACGACACCAGCGACACGTACGTGAGCGTGTTGGACGACGCCATCACGATGGACGGCGCTTCGCACGTCTCGTTCTTCGGAATCGGTGTTGAAGGGTCGCGACAACACGCCTTCGTGATGCGCAACACCACGGCGGTGTCGGTGTATGAGGGGAAGGTACGCAACATCGGCGGTGACGCGATTGTCGTGGATGGCGGCCGGGAGGCCGTGATCGCAGAAGTCGAATTGTACAACCTGGGCGGGAGCGGTATATCGCTCACCGGCGGCGACCGGAAGACGCTGACGCACGCGGTACATCAGGCCGGGAAGAACCACATCCACGATTACAGCCAGTGGAGCCGGATGTACCACCCGGCGATTACGCTTTCGGGGGTCGGAAACCGCGCAATCGGCAACTACATCCACGACGCGCCGCACATGGCGATCTATTTCAGCGGCAACGACCACACGATCGAGGACAACGAGATTCACGACGTGTGCCTGGAATCGAACGACGCGGGCGCGATTTACGCGGGCCGCGACTGGACGATGCGCGGTACCGTGATTCGGAACAATTACCTGCACAACATCACGGGGTTCCGCGGCGAGGGCTGCGTGGGGGTGTATCTCGATGACATGTTCTGCGGCACGCGGATCGAGAACAACCTGTTCTACCGCGTGACGCGCGCGGCGTTTATCGGCGGCGGGCGGGACAATGTTGTCGCGGGCAATATTTTCGTCGACTGCAAGCCCGCGCTGCACATCGATGACCGCGCGATGAACTGGGCGGCGGACACCGTGCCGACGACGATGATGGACCGGCTGAACGCGATGCCCTACACAGACGCATTGTGGGCGGAGCGATATCCCGAATTGCCGCGCATCCTCGACGGCGACCCGGCGGAACCGGCGGGGAACCTAGTCGAGAGGAACCTTTGCGTGGGCGGGACGTGGGACGAGGTGTCGGAGGCGATCCGGCCGATGGTCCGCATGAACGGGAACACCATCCATTCTGATCTCGACCTTGCGCTCCCCGAGTCACGACCGCGCGCGCCGGACGTGGCCGCGGCGCTCGCCGCCGGGTCGATGGGCCGAAGCACGATCGACTTCGAACGCATGGATCGGCGGCGCGACTAGGGGAATTGGCCGCGCGTGGCGCATGGCCTGCGCTGTATGCGATGATTTAGAGGCCATGGTCGCGCGCTTGGGGCACATAGTCGCCGGTACGCTCCTGGCCGCGGTGTTTTCCGCCGGCGCGCGCGCCGAAGGAACTCCCGAACCGCAACTCAACGCCGACCCCGCCGCGATCGAGTTCTTCGAAGCCAAGATCCGGCCGCTGCTCGCCGAGACGTGCTACGAATGCCACGGCGAGAAGAAGCAGGAGGGTGGACTCCGGCTGGACAGCCGTGCCGCGTTCCTCGCGGGGGCGACTTCGGGCGCCATCGTCGCGCCGGGCGACCCCGACGCTAGCCGGATCGTGAGCGTCGTGCGGTATTCCGGCGAGATCAAGATGCCGCCGGATATGCGGTTGTTTCCCGAAGAGATCGATCTCATCACCGAATGGGTCAAATCGGGCGCGGCGTGGCCGCATGAGGCGGAGGCCGTGCTGGCGGATTCGGGCGATGCTCGCGAGTACGCCCACCTCGATGTCGAAGCCGTGCGCGCGAGCCATTGGGCGTTCCAGCCGGTGCGGTTGCCGCCGTTCCCGGAGGTATCCAACGATGGGTGGGTCCGCAATCCCGTGGATCGATTCATTCTCGCGGGGTTGGACGCGCGCGGACTGACGCCGTCGCCCGAGGCCGATCGCCGCACGTTGATCCGGCGGCTGTCCCACGACCTGACCGGCCTGCCGCCGACGCGCGACGAGGTCGTGGCGTTCGAGAACGATCCCGCGCCGGACGCGTACGAGAACCTGGTCGAGCGGCTGCTAGCCTCGCCGCATTACGGCGAACGCTGGGCGCGGCACTGGCTGGATGTCGCGCGCTATTCGGACACCAAGGGCTACGTGTTTAACCAGGACCGCTTCTTCCCGTTCGCGTACACGTACCGCGATTACGTCGTCCGCGAGTTCAACGAGGATCTGCCGTACGATCAATTCATTGTCCAGCAACTCGCGGCGGACCAACTCGACCTCGGGGAGGACAAGCGGCCGCTCGCCGCGATGGGGTTCCTGACGCTCGGGCGGCAGTTCTTGGGCGTCGAGCAGGACATCATCGACGATCGAATCGACGTGGTCACGCGCGGGTTCATGGGCCTCACGGTCACGTGCGCGCGTTGTCACGAACACAAGTTCGATCCGATTCCCGCGGAGGACTACTACTCGCTGTACGGCGTGTTCAAGAGTTCGGTCGAACCGGGCGAACTGCCGCTGATCGAAGAACCGGATCCGAACGATCCGCTGTATCAGGACTACCTGCGGGTGCTGGGCGAGAAGGAGCAGGAAGTTGACGCGTACATCAAGGAAGTCCACGTCGGACTTGTGAAAGAGGCGCACGAGCGGACGGCCGACTACCTGCTCGGCGCGCACTTCGCGAAGGGGATCGAGGACAACGAAGCATTCCTTCGGCTCGCCAAGGAGCGGAACCTCAATCACCAGTTGTTGAAACGCTGGGTGGATTTCCTCAAGGAGAAGGCCGCGGCGCCCGACCCGATTTTCGGAGCGTGGGGCGCGTACTCGGCGATTCCGGAGACCGATTTCGCGGCCTTGGCGCCGGGTGTGCCGTCCGCACTCGGGGTGGCGGCGAATCCCGTGATCGCCAAGGCGATCGAAACGGCGCCGGCGGACATGGCGGACGTCGCGAACCGGTACGGCGCGCAGTTCACTCGCGTGGACCAGGCGTGGATGCGTTTGGTGGCGCAGCGCGCGCAGCTTGCGACGGAGACCGGCGCGGCGCCCGAGCTGCCGGCCGCGTTGACCGACGAGAACGATGAGGCGTTGCGGCAGGTGATGTATGCCGCCGGACACCCCGCGTACATCTCGCTGGGCGACGCGTTCGATCTGAGCGAAGTGCCCGTGCGCGAACGGATCACGAGCATGCGCAATCGCGTCGCGAACCACAAGGCGACGCATCCCGGCCGGCCGGACCGCGCGCAGGTGCTGGCGGACGCCGACGAGCCGTTCGACCCCTACGTGTTCCTGCGTGGCAAGAAGGACAACAAAGGGCCCGAGGTGCCGCGGCGCTTCCTCGCGGTGCTGTCCGAGGGCGAGCGCGTGCCGTTCACGCACGGCAGCGGGCGGCTCGATTTGGCGCACGCGATCGCGTCGGAAGACAACCCACTGACGGCGCGCGTGTTCGTGAATCGCGTGTGGATGCAGCACTTCGGCCGGCCACTCGTGGGTACGCCGAGCGACTTCGGCCTGCGCAGCGATCCGCCGACGCACCCGGAATTGTTGGACTTCCTCGCGCGCGCGTTCATGGACGGCGGATGGTCGGTCAAGGACTTGCAGCGGCTGATTGTGACCTCGAGCGCGTACCGGCAGGCGAGCGTAAACCGGCCGGACGCGGCTGAGCAGGATCCCGAGAACGACTCGATTTGGCGGCAATCGCGGCGCCGGCTCGACTTCGAGTCGATGCGCGACGCCTTTATCGTGGCGGGCGGAGACTTCGACGCGACGATGGGCGGTCCGCCGTCGGACATGTTCGGCGCGCCTTACCTGCGAAGACGTGCGCTCTATGGAATCATCGAGCGGCAGAACTTGCCCGGCGTGCTGCGCGCGTTCGACTTCGCGGGGCCGGACACGCACGCGCCGCTGCGATACGAGACGACGGTGCCGCAGCAGGCGCTGTACCTGATGAACAGCCCGTTCGCGATCGACCAGGCGCGGCGGTTGGCCGCGCGGGCGGAGGGAGCGGACGCTGACGCGCGATCCCGGCGGTTGTTCGAGATTGTCTATCAACGCGGGCCCACGCCGGACGAACTCGCGATGGCGCGCGCGTTCCTCGATCGCGACTTTGACGACGGTCCGGAACCGCCGCCGCCGTCCGCCTGGCACTACGGATTCGGCGAGTTCGATCGGCTGAATGCGCGGGTGACGACGTTCACGCCGTTTGGCGTGTTCCGGGACCGCCAGTGGCGTGCGGGTGAGAAAATGCCCGACGACGCGCTCGGCTTCTTGTCGCTCAGCGAACGCGGCGGGCATCCGGGGCGCACGGCCGACAGGTCGGCCATTCGCCGTTGGGTCGCGCCGTTCGACGGTGCGGTGCGGCTGTCCGGCCGGCTTCGTCACGGCAACGAAAACGGCGACGGCGTGACGGGCCTTGTCGTTTCCAGCGCGCACGGACTGCTCGGCGAGAAGCACGTGCGGAACGACTTCAAGGACATCGATTTCGAGCAGGTGTCCGTTCGCGCGGGCGACACGATCGACTTCGTGCTGTCGCCCGGCGCAAACGACGGGTACGACTCGTTCGAGTGGTACATGCGCGTAAAATACGTGCACATCGCCAACGAACCGGAACCGTATCGCCTGGAGTGGGAAGCGCGCGCGGACTTCAGCGGTCCGCCGCCCGCTCCGCCCGAGCCGCTGAAACCCTGGGAGCAACTCGCCCAGGTTTTGTTGATGAGCAACGAGTTTATGTATGTTGACTGAACCGCGCTATGTCTGAACACCACGAGATAACCGCGAACGACTTCGTCGTGAGCCGGCGGGATTTCCTGCGCCGGACGGGGATGGGGCTGGGCATGTGGGGCCTCGCCGGCGCGCTGGGTCTGGACGGCGCTTCGGGGGACGTGCCGGCGCCCGGCGTGTACGACTCGCTGGCCGCGCGCGAGCCGCATTTCCCCGCGAAGGCAAAGCGCGTGCTGCACATCTTCATGAACGGCGGCATGTCGCACGTGGACACGTTCGACCCGAAGCCGTCG
>CAYUZD010000238.1:3694-5482 GCA_964449475.1 uncultured Nitrospirales bacterium | reverse complement strand
GCTTGACGGAGTTGGGGTCGCGCACGTTCACCTGCAGGCCGAGCGCCTTGACGCCCTGGGCCTTGGCGATCTTCGCGGCCTCTTCCTGGCAGAGGTCGAGCCGGCGGCTGGCGAGCGCGACGTCCGCGCCGGCCATCGCGAGCCGCGTCGCGATGGCGAGTCCGATGCCCGAACCACCGCCGGTGATGAGCGCGCGCTTGCCCTTGAGGATGTCGTTTCGAAAAATGAACGGCGCCGACATGGGTCTCAGGCCTGCGACTTCATCCACGAATCGCGATACTCGAGGCTCTTCCGGAAGTAGCCGATGCCGAGATAGATGAGGACGATCGCGAACACGTTTGCGCTGACGTTCGTGATCGCGAGCGACACGTTGATCTTCGACTCATCCTTCAGGATGTTGTCGCCGATCCAGCCGACCGACAGCGGGCCGAGGCCCATGCCGATGAGGTTGACGACGAAGAGATACAGCGCGGCGGCCTGCCCGCGCATCTGGTTCGGCATCATTTCCTGGATGGCCGCGGGCGCGACGCCGAACGGCATGCCGATGGCGAAGACCGCGGGGATGAGGATGATGAACGCGAGCCAGTCGTTGGTGACGAGCGGGAAGAGGATGCCGACCGGGAGATGGATGAGGACGGCAATGAGTCCCACGCGCATCTTCGCGTCGGTGTACCCCTTTTTCGCGAGCCAGTCGGCGAATTGCCCGCCGAAGATGATGCCGCCCGAACCGAACAGGATGACAGCGAGACCGTAGCGCAGGCCGACATCGCCGAGCGACCATTCGTGCGTGCGGACGAACGTGGCCGGGACCCAGTACGCGCCCGCGTAGCCGATGAGCGCGAAGAATCCGAACCCGCCGCAGTGGCACACGAACGTCTTCCAGTTCGCGCGGATGTAGGCCATGACTTCGTTGAACGGGATTTGGGACTGGCCGGACTTGTGCAGGACGCCCCGGCGCTTGGGTTCGCGGATCGTGAGCATCGCGAGCGTGAACAGAATGCCCGGCAGCCCGATTGCGAAGAACACGAGTTGCCACGGATTCGTCTCGCCGACAATCGGCAGCGAGAACGCCTCCTGCTTCGTCGCGAACTCGACCAGGTAACCGCTGACGATGGACGCGACGCCAGAGCCAATGTAGATCCCCGCGCCGTAAACGCTGATCGCGAGCGCCATCCGGCCCGGTTTGAAGTAGTCGGCGATGAGCGAGTACGCGCTCGGCGACAGCGCGGCTTCACCGACACCTACGCCGACGCGAAAGAACAACAGATGCGTAAACGTCTTCGCGATGCCGCATCCGGCCGTCATCAGGCTCCAGAGAAAAAGTCCGACCGCGATGATGCCGCGGCGGCTCTTGGAGTCAGCGAGGCGTCCAAGGGGAATGCCGAACAGTGTGTAGAAGATGGCAAACGTCGTTCCGCCGAGAAGCCCCATCTGCGTGTCGGACACGCCGAGGTCGGCCTTGATCGGGCCGACGAGATACGCGAGCACCTGGCGATCGACAAACGAGAAGATGTAGACGATCATCAGGATCAGCACGACGTACCACGCGTATCCCTCGGATGGATACGGATCGTCCGCCGCGTGCGTGACCGGTTTTTGCGCAGACTTCTCCTGAACAGCCATTGCCGCCCTCCTCCGCACCGCGCCCAGAAAAGATGCGCCAGCATGTCGGAACTGCGGGGCAATTGCAAGACCCCGGGTGTGGCAGGGGCAAGCGGGGTCAAGCTTGCCCCTGTAGTCTCAGACGAGGCTCACAGGCTTAAGCTGGACCCCGCTTGAGCCTGCCAC
>CAYUZD010000238.1:0-3684 GCA_964449475.1 uncultured Nitrospirales bacterium | reverse complement strand
GGGGGAATTTGCAAGACCCGGGGTTGTCGCGCCGCCGTCTCGGCGGCCTAGTCGATTGCCGCCGAGACGGCGGCGCTACGATTCTTCGCGCTACAATGATCTGGGCGCCACAAACACGAGCAGAACCTCACGTATCGGATCGGAGACATGGGTAGCCGGCTAGAGTGCGCGTTGAACGCGATCGACGAGGCGAACGCGCGTGATCCCAACCTTGAATCAGTGGAGGACGGCTCGCAACAGCCCGCGGCGCTGGTGTACGGGCAGCGGATGAGCTTGTGGATCGATCGGTTGCGGCCGGATGCGCCGGAGGAACTGCGTGTCGCGGCGCGCGGACAGCATATCCGGCGGTGGGAGATTCCCCGGTCGGACTTTCCGATGGACAAGGCCGGGTACCACAAATGGCGCACGACCTTGTACGGCTTTCACGCCGATCGGCTCGGCGAAATCATGCGCGCGTGCGGTTACGACGACGCGACCATCGACCGTGCGCGATCCATCGTACAGAAGAAACGCCTCAAGACCGACCCGGACGCGCAATCTCTCGAAGACGCCGCAGCGCTCGTATTTATCGAGTTCTACTCGTCCGAATTCGCGGGCAGACCGGATATGACCGAGGAAAAACTCGTCGATATCGTCCGGAAGACCTGGGCCAAGATGTCGCCCGTCGGCCAGGAAGCCGCACGACACCTTTCATTGCCGAGAGGCGTGGCGAATGTCGTTGCGAAGGCGTTGGGTGGCGGCTAGGAGTGTCGGCCCCGCGTGTTTATGCGCCGCACAATGTTAATGAGCGTTGTTCGCGCTCGTCCAGTAGCGTCACGCAACCCGTCGCAGCATCGATGGTAAGTACCTCGTATTTCAGGAAGGCATCCCCTACGGAATAGAACTTGACCGTTCCCGCGCTCTGGATTTGCGCGCGGTAATTGCCCTCGGTCCCTTGCTGGATACTCAACAATTGGAGTTGCGGGCCCTCCGCAGCGGGGGCTGGAGGCGGCTCGGGAGCATCGTCGTCCGCGAGTTCCGGGACGACGACGGCCGGGTACGCCGATGGTTCGACAAGGAACGAGTCGATCACAGCGTCGGGGTGGCCCGGTTGTAAGAACGTGACTACGACTCGACCCTCATGGACGTGGTGGGCTAGGCCGAGATGCCGAAGGTTGAGTTCGAGAAACGCTCGAAGTGAGACATTGCTTCCGCCTGCGTGCTTGAGCATTCCGTGGTGCAATTTCGCATGCGCCGCATCGCCGCGAAGTGGCCGTGCAGAAACCGGCTCCTCCGGCCAATACGTGACACGTTGATCGAGAACCATACGTACCTTGAATAGATCGAACAGAAATCCGGCGATCTCCGCGAACGATATGTCTTCGAACATGACGGAGGTCTTCGAATCGAGAACGCGCTCGAGTTCTTGGCGCTCGTTCATCGGTGCGTCGCGCAGGCCGTCACGCAGAATCTGGTCACGCGAGCTGAGCCAGACACAGTCGCGTTCAAAGACGGCTTCAACGTTCAGCATTCGGCACAGAACGGCAAGAAGATCGCGTAGAACGATGTCCTTGAATATGACCAGCGGGATGGTGCCGTCGGTGACTTTCCCGTTCAGGTAGCGCGGGCACATCCCGGGACTGCTGTAGGGTGCGACAACGCGCGGGTCGTATGCCAAGTTGAGCTCGTACGTGCCGCTAATAAATTCGAGCACCTCGCCCAGATGCTGATCGCGGAAGACCATGGACACGGGAGTCTCCAGGATTCGTCCGACGTCGTACGCGTCGAATCGCTCTCGCGGCTGCGTGCGCATTTCGCGCGCGATGTTCGCGGGCGTGCTGATCCAGACGTAGCCCGGTTCGAGCACGGCCTGCAGGCCGAGTTCTTGCGCGATGCGCTGGAGCGCCTCGGTCAGCGGCATGTCTCTTATGTTGACTTCGGCAAGCATGCCATTCGAGACGAACGGGACGCGCGGCAAATAGTCTTGTTCGCCGTAAACCGGCAGGCCGACCGCGCGAGCGTCAATCAAGAATTCCACGCCCGTGACTTCCGTGATTTTTTCAAGCACTCGAGCGACATGTTCATTCTCGAACTCCAACGTAACGATCTGCTCGAGCGATTCATCCAGATTGAGGTCAGGCGAAGTCTGTGGTTCGCCAGACGGTGCGGCTTGCGCGATCTCCAGGTTCGGATCGCGTGCCGCCGTGCCAATTCGCTGGGCGGTCGTGGCGGCGAATGATACGCGCCGCCGCGCGGAGTCAGACTGATCGCTTGCCTGCTGTTCGGTCATCAGAATCATTGACGCATTGGACGCGCTCGGTTGTGCCGAAGCCTCGGAAGAAGATCCCTGCGGGTTCGCGGCGAGATAAAGCACGGCGCCGACTGCGATAGCGATCGCCACGCCGGACACGGCGGCGAATCCGCCCGCCCACGACACGCCCGTGGCGTGGACCGCTGTTGCGGATGCGACGGGAATCGCCGCGGTGGTGGTCAATGCCGCGATCCGCGCGGCCTGTTTCGCGAGCGAGTCGCGCGACGGCCGTGTCGATTCGAGATCGGTCAGAAGCGACTCGGCGAGGAGCTCGCGGGCGCGCTGGAGGCGTTTGAGGACGGCGGCTCGGCGGACTTCGAGGAGGACGGCGATTTCGCGGGTGGACTTTCCGGCGAAGTAGTGAAGTAGCAGGACTTCGCGGGCGGGTTCAGAAAGTTTCATCACGTGATCGCGCAGGAGCGCGTTCATCTCGCGTTGTTCGATGTCGGGCGTGGTGGCGTCGTCCGTCGCGGTGGAATCGTCGAGAGGGTTGGACTTGATGCGTTGGGTGGCGAGGCGGATGGCTTCGTGGCGCGCGATGGTCAGCAGCCACGGTCCGAACTTTGCAGGGTCGCGCAGGGTGCCGAGGCGCTCGAACGCGCGCAGGAACGCTTCCTGGACAGCGTCATCGACTTCGGCCGCGCGTCCCAGCCGGGCGCGGGCGACGGCGTGCGCGGAGGAGATGTAGCGCTCGGTGAGGGTCGTGAAGGCGTGGCGCTTGCCGTTGAGTACATCGCGGACCAGGTCGCGGTCGGTTGCGATTGCGGTGCCCATCTCTCCTCCTTCCGGCGCTCAGCCTATCGGAAACGTCGATGTGCGGCAGCGCGCCGCACTCCAGAAGGAGGGCCGAACCGCCCGATCGATGACATCGCGCGAGGGATTGGGCCGGTTTGGAACTGTTTTATATTGAAACGCGGGGCTTTGATTTCTAACGTTTTCTCGACTGAAAGCGATTTCGGGTAATCGCCGTAAACGACTGATAAATAATAAGTTAAAGACGGTGTCCGGCGATCTCCCGCACTCAGATTCGGTGGCATGAGGATTGCCCTTCTCCGTTGGATTTGCTGTGTTTGGCAACTCGCGAACTATGTCCAGGGCTGCCGGATAGGTGGCCCGGTGAAGGGAGAAATGACAGATGGGAAAAGTAATCGGAATTGACTTGGGTACGACGAACTCGGTGGTCGCCATTCTCGAAGGCGGCGAGCCGACCGTTATCGCCAATTCGGAAGGCAGCCGCACGACGCCGTCGGTGGTCGCGTTCACGAAAGACGGCGAACGGTTAGTGGGCGCGTCGGCGAAGCGGCAGGCGATTACGAACCCGAAGAACACGGTGTTCTCGATCAAGCGGTTCATGGGACGCCGCTACGAGGAAGTGCAGTCCGAGGAAAAACTCG
>CAYUZD010000237.1:0-5482 GCA_964449475.1 uncultured Nitrospirales bacterium | reverse complement strand
CCCACCACGAGCACCTCGCGCATCAGCGGCAGCGTGACGTGCCAGAACTGCCGCGTGCCGGTCGCCCCGTCGAGCTCCGACGCCTCATACAGTTCCGTGGGGATGCTCTCCATCGCCGCGAGGAACAGCACCATGTAGAACCCCGTCGCCGCCCAGACCATCATCGGCACGATCGCGTACAGCAGCCGGTGCGACTCCGTGAATGCGTACGGGAGCTGGTCCTTCATGAACTCCACGCCCATCGAACCGAGTGTGCGCTGCATCCAGAGCAGCAGCGCGTTCAGCGGGCCGAACTCGCCGGTGCTGTAGATGAGAATCCACAGCGTCGCCACGGCCACGGACGCGATCACGTTCGGGAAGAAGAACGCCACGCGGAACACACCCGCGCCGCGCACGCCGCGGTGCAGCGCGTTCGCGAAAAAAAGCGCGAGCGAGACCGTGATCGCGCCGCCGGCCGCCATCAGGAACGCGTTGTGCCGCAGCGCCGCGTAGAACAGTGGGTCCTCCAGCAGCGCACGGAAATTCGCCAGCCCCACCCACTTCCGCTCGCCGAACCCGTCCCATTTCTCCAGGCTGAACAGGAACGCGCGCACGCCCGGCACGGCCACGAGCCCGACGAATACGACGAACGCCGGCGCGATCGCGGCGATGAGGAACCGGCGCGGGCTGCGCGTCATCCGCCCTCTCCCAGCGCGGCCGCGTCGTACGGCTGGAACGGCGGCACAATGACGTCCGGGTCGGACAGCGCCGCCGCGACGCCGTCGTCGAGCCGCTGGCCGAATTCCTCCGGCGTGATTTCGCCGCGCAGGAGATCGGCGATCGCCGTGCCCATCACCTGCGTGCGCCACGCGGGGAACAGCATGTACAGCCGCACATTGAACAGCCCGTCCGATGCGTCGATGATGTCCAGCGCGGACTGCTGCGCGGGGCTGACCGTCTCGCGCGGGGTCGCGCCGGCCAGCGGCGAAATGACGCCGATCGTGCGGCCCATGTCCGGCGCGGCGGCCGGTGATACGAGGTAACGCGCAAACTCGAACGCAACATCGGGATGCTTCGCGTCGCGCGGGACGAACAGGTACTCCATGCCTTGTCCGTGAAACAGCCTCGGGTTGGCGTGCGCGCCCTCGACGGCCGGCACCGTGAACGCGCGCAGCTCGAGGTCCGGGGGCGAACTGTCCTTCATCTCGTTTTCGAGCCACAATCCGCAGAACACCATCGCCGCGTTGCCCTGCACGAACTGCAACTGGCTCTCCGTGTGCGTCATCGCCATCGCGCCGCGCTGCAGATACTTCAGCGCGAGTTCCTGGTACAGCCGCGCGGCTTCGACCGCGTCCGGATGCGAGAACGCGCCGGGTTCGAGTGCGTTGATGCGGTTGATCGCGGCCAATCCCCCGGTGCGCTGGAGCATCGAGACGAACGTGTTCCAGCCGTAGAAGTACGGGTATTTCCCTTGCAGTGTCCATGGCGCGATGCCCGCCGCCTGGATTCGCTCGCACAACGCGAGCAACTCGTCCCAGGTCGCGGGCGGCGTCCAGCCGTGTTCGCGGAACATCCGCGCGTCGTACCACACCACCCACGCGCCGTACGCCGCGGGCAGCGCGTATACATCGCCGCCGCTGCGGAACATGTCGAGCATGCCCTGGTCGAAGAGCTCGCCCCAAGGCCGGTCGCTGCCGGGCGGCGCGACCGCGAGCGCGTCGGTGAACGGCGTGAGTTTGTCCGACGCGATCAGCAGCCAGAGCGGCAGACGCTCATCGAGCACGAGGTCCGGCGGGTTGCCGCGCAGCATGCGCGGTTTGATGATGTCCGCCGTGCGCGGGTCGCCCCAGAGTTCGATCCGGATGCCGCGGTCCGCGTTCTCCCGGTTGAACTGCTCGGCCATCTTCGTGTGCCACCCGATGCCGAACCCGCCCTGGAATATCGCCACCTCGACCACGCGCTCAGGGTCGTCCGCCGCGGGCAACGGCCGAATCACGTCCCCGCAGCCGGAGAGCAGCGCGGCGTTTGCTATTATCAGAATGATCCGTCCCACGCGTGGATTCTAAGTGACACCGGAGAGGTTCTCAATATGCCCAAGCGGGACATCCGCATTAAGCGCGCATACGATGCACCGGCGAAGGACGACGGCGTCCGCATCCTCGTGGACCGGCTATGGCCGCGCGGCATCACGAAGGAGAAGGCCGCGCTGGACGAGTGGATGAAGGAGATCGCGCCGTCCAACGAGTTGCGCAAGAAGTTTCACGGGCATCCCGACCAGTGGGACGAATTCTGCCGCGCGTACGCGAAGGCGCTCGACGGCAACTCGCTGGTGGACGACCTGCTCCGCCGTGCGAAGGCGGGCCGCGTCACGCTGCTCTTCGCCGCGAAGGATCCGGATCGCAATAACGCGGCGGCCCTGCGCGACTATCTGCTCAAACACGCGCAGGAGTAATCATCGGGTCTGGTCCAGCAAGCCGGAGGCTTGCCATACATTAGCCGGGGGTTGAGCGCAGCGATACCCCCGGTAACGATGCATAGAAGGCGACCCTGGAGGGGTCGCAGAGCATAAGAAACCCGGGGTCTTCGCTACGCTGCGACCCCCGGCTAATCTCTATCAACCCTCCGGGTTGATCGCGATGCGCAGCTGCGGGACCGAGATTACGTCCGCTCCGCCTGACCCGGGATCGCGACTGGGCGTTGCGGCGCATCGCCCCACTCATACGCCGCGGGCGAGAGGTCGAGTTCGGACTTGAGCATTTCGTCCCAGGTAATCGTGCGGCCGGTGTACGCGCTGAGCCGCGCCATGATCGCCATCAGGGTCGAGTTGCACATGATTTCGCCGTCGTTGATCGGTTTGCCCGCGCGGATCGACGCGAATAACTCGTTGTGCTCGTTCTGGTACATGTCGTCCGCGGGGTCCTTCTGGTGCTCCCAGACCTTGCCGTCGCGGCCCTCGATGCGGTGCGTCTGGATGCGCGCGACGCCCTTCGTGCCCCACGCGTGGTCGGACACGTCCGTGTCCGCGTTCGCCATCTGGCGGCACGAGCTGAACGCGCGCACGCCGTTCTCCCACTCGTAGACCGTGTTGAAATGGTCGTAGATGTTCCCGAATTTTTCCTCGGTGCGCTGGCTGCGCCCGCCGCTCGCCGTCGCCTTCACGGGGTACACGTCGCCCATCGCCCACGCGATCTTGTCCAGGCTGTGGATGTGCTGCTCGACGATGTGGTCGCCGCTGAGCCAGTCGAAATACAGCCAGTTGCGGATCTGGTACTCCATCTCGCTCCACTGCGGCTCGCGGCCCTTGTGCCACAGCGTGCCGGTGTTGTACGTCGTCTGCAGCGCGACGATGTCGCCGATCTCGCCGCCGTGGATGCGCTTGATCGTCTCGCGCTTCGAGTGCTCGTAGCGGTAGCACAGTCCCGTCACGACGCTGAGGCCCTTCGGTTTCGCCGCCTCGCACGCCGCGCGCACGCGCCGCACGCCCGCGGGGTCCGTCGCGATCGGTTTCTCGACGAACGTGTGTTTCCCGGCCGCGATCGTGGCCTCGAGGTGGAGCGGCCGGAAATGCGGTGTCGCGCCGTGCAGCACTACGTCGCTCGCCTCGATAACTTTCAGGTAGGCGTCGAACCCGACGAACTGCCGGTTCTTCGGCACGTTCACCCGGTCACCCGCCGCGCCCTTCTGCAGGCTTTGCAGGCACTTCTCGACCTGGTCCGCGAACACGTCGCCCAGCGCGACCAGTTCGACGTCCGGGTCGGCCGCCAGCGCCTGGTGCGCCGCGCCCGTCCCGCGTCCGCCACAGCCGATCAGCCCCACTCGCAGCTTCTGGTTCGCCGCGTGCGCGCGGCCACCGGCCAATGTCGCCGCGGCAATGGCGGCCCCGGAGGTATAGATGAACTGACGGCGCGTCGGGCCCGCCGCCTGCGCCGAAGTAGTGTGTTGGCTCATGCTCGGCTCCTCAGTTTCCGAAAGACCTGCCCGGCACTATGCCTCAATACGGCCTGCCGCGTCTACGTCGGCGTTTTCGTACATCGTTGATTGATCGAGCCTCCTGTAGTAGTGTTTATCCAATGTGTTTAAAACGCAGGAGGAATCGTAATGAAGCTCAATCGAACCCGCCTTGCAATTTGCGGTTTGCTTGTCGCGGCTCCTGCCTTGTTCTCTGCAGAGCAGTCGAATGCGAAGGATCTCGAGTTCGTGCCTATTGTGGCCGAATCGCAGACGCAGAAGTCTGTTTACTCCGATGGCAAGCCGGTGGTCCTTTCTGTATTGCAGAATACGGCGCTAGCGATTTCCTGCGAGCGATTGGGCGCGGAAATCTGGATCAATCTGACGGCGGAAAATGGATTCAGCGAAGCAATCGATGTCGATCCGATGAGGCTAAGTGTGACGGCGTACCGTGAAGGTAAGCCCGATTCACCCGTCGAAATTTACGATCCGGTGAAGTATGTAGCTAGGCTTCGGAGAAATCAGGCGTGGGCCGTTGCACTGGGCGGCGTTGCGAATTCGCTGAATTCACAGAATGCTGGAAACTCATACTCCACCACGACGTTTAGTGGAGTCGCAGGTGGAAGAAGTTTTTCCGGTGTTGCAACCACCGAATCGTACGACTATTCCAAGGATATGGCTGCGCGACAAGCACAACAACAACAACTGATGCAGCAGGCGGCAGCATATCGTCAATCATCGGACGCGATGGATGCGGCACTGCTCAAGCGAAACACAGTACCATCGAATTACCTTGTCGGTGGCACGATCCTTTGCAAGTATGACAGGCGTGCGATTCGCTATAAGATCTCCGTCCCGCTTGGCAGCGACATTCACAACCTAACTTTCGATGTCGTGGAAAAGTAGCGTTCGCTGCGGGCCGCCGCTTCGCGTCAACCCCTGAACGCGCTTCTTAGACAGTATCGACTGGCGGATTGAAGCGGCGGGACCCCGCATCCACCTAGCTCGTTGCCCCGTCTTCGATTCTTCACTACACTGGCGGCCCTTTGGCATCGGATATCGCAATGAACGCAGCAGACTTGGCCCGCGAGGGCCTTCAACGATACGGCGACTATCCCGCGTTCTACTTTGGCGGGCGGACGTGGTCGAGCCGGGAGCACGCGGACTACGGTGCGCGGATCGCCACGGTGTTGCGCGCGGCGGGCGTGACGCGCGGCGACCGCGTGCCCGTGATCATGCCAAACTGTCCGGAAGTGCTCGCGGTGTTCCAGGCGGTGTGGCGGCTCGGCGCCGTGATCGTGCCGGTGACGCCGCAGTGGGGCGCACGCGAGGTCGCGCATGTGCTCGATCATTCCGACGCGAAATTGGTCGTCACGTCGCCGGACCTCGCGCAACGCATGGCGGACGCCTGCCGATCCGCGCCGCGTTGCACGCAGATCCTCGTGCTGGGCCCGGCGGACGTGCCCGGTGCGCGGGACATCACCGCGGACATCGCCGCCGCGACACTGCATATGGAAACGGCCGACTGCGCGCCGGACGATCTCGCGTTCCTGCT
>CAYUZD010000236.1:0-5483 GCA_964449475.1 uncultured Nitrospirales bacterium | reverse complement strand
GCGGATGAAGGCGTGGGTCGATGAGACGCGGGAGAGCATGAACGACGCGTCGGGGCCGCCGGGCACGATGGCGAAGTTGCGGCCGCGCGAGGCGTTGCCGGCTGCCGTGGGGCGGTGGAACACGCCGGGGCGGTTTACCAGGGCCTCGTCGAGCGTGAAGTTGAGCAGCGTCGGCCCGGCGAGGCCCGCCGGGTTGTGGCAATGCGCGCAGTTGATGTCGAGGTAGCTCAGCGCGCGTTGTTCGAGCGTGCCGGTCGCGGGGTCGTCCCACACCGCGAGGCGGGGCGCCTCGGCGGAGGGCGGCGCGCCGTGCAGCAGGCCCGAGGCGGACCAGTGGTCGAGTTGGTTTGCAGCCCCGGGTAACGTGGGGGAGGGGCGGTTCACCTGTCGCGCACGCAGGCCGAGCGGCGCGGTCTCGCCGAAGCCGCGGTGGCAGTATTTGCACTGGTTCATGTTCGGGACGAGGTAGTCCGTGTGCCGCGCGACGCCGTTCGCGTCGATCCAATCGACGGGTATTGTTGCACCGGCGACCTTGAGCCGCGCATCGGAGTAGTCCTCATTCCAGACGTAGGCCGCGCCCTGCCAGCCGCCGGGCGTATGGATGAGCAGGCGGGTCTCGATGAGCCGGCGGCCCTTCGCCGGGTCGCGGAAGTCGGCCGGATACGAGAACGATTTCACGAGCGCCGCGCCGACGGGCAGGTCGAAAGGCCCGTCCTCGCGGTACGTCATTGCGGCGTCCTCGGGCAGGTAGATGAACCGATCCTTGACGGCGTAGTCCGAGAAGAGCGGCGTGTTGATGTCGAAGGGGATCAGCCCGGCGTTGGGGACTTGCGCGACGGGATCGGTGAAGAGGTTGTACGCGGAGATGTCGCGTGCGAACGCGCCGGACCAGTCGAACGACGCAGGTCGGTTTTCGACGGATCCGGCTTGAGCGATGCAAATTGCGAGGAAGGCCAAAATTGTCAAATTGGACATGTATGCTTATCTTTCTATCCGAGGCGTGCCCACACATCTAGGCTAGATCCGGGCACTACCGACGGAAGTTTAATTCTCATTGTACGGAATTCAAATTCTATCAAGGAGTCAAGCCGTGACTTCCAACGATGCAGGAAAAGTCAATGAAGAACCGCTAGGGCGGAGGCTGAAGTTCGAGAGACACCCAACCAAGAACATACCTGGCTTCGATGCAAATCTCGGTCGAGTAAACGTGATCTTGGGAACAAATGGTTCTGGAAAATCGCGGCTTCTCTCCAAAGTCAAGGACCTCATTGCCTTGAACGACGGCAGTTTGGGACCGGACCTCGTCCGTAGAAACGTCCAGTTTGTCGAGGGTGGTCGGAGCCTCGTTCCCCCAGAGAAGCTTGACTCCTCGTTTGGAGACACGATGACTGCCAATGGGGCTCGGTCGAAGAACGCCGGTTCTCGTCACGACAGGCTCGCGCAACGACTTCGATCTGCAATGAACCTGATTCTGCTCGAGAGTGAAGCGCTTGATCGCGAGTATGTCGGCTTGCTCCGTTCCCATGGGCACGAATCTATCGGAGATAATCTCATTCGATTCTCGGGTCCACTTCCCGCCATACCTATCACTCCGCTGACTAGATTGTGTGAAGCGTTCAATTCAATCTTCCCTGACATGGAGACGAAGTACATCGAACGTGACAATATTCTCAGATGTAGGAAGTACGACCACGAGTACGATCTTTCTGCGTTGTCGGATGGCGAGAAACAAGCCTTCTGCTTACTGGTAGATGTGTTGTGCGATACGCCCAGAGATGCGTTTTTCATCGTTGATGAGCCCGAATTGAGTCTTCATCCACGACTCGCAAATCTACTTTGGGACACGATCGAGCGACTGCTTCCGGACGCCGTTTTCGTTTATTCCACTCACTCGATTGGTTTCGCGCTGAGGGACACAGTAGATAAGCTATTCGTACTCCCGACTTCAGGAAAGTCCGACCCGCTAGAGATTGACGCGACCGAGATCCACAAATTGCCCGAACAGGAAATGGCCGGATTCCTCGGAGCAGTGCCCGGTATTCTTGGCTCTCGGTCTGCACTCGTCGTCGAAGGCTCGAATTCGTCGATAGATCGAAGATTTTTTCAATGGCTCTTGGCAGACAGAAGTTTAGTAATTGCACCGGTCGGCTCGCATGAGGCGGTCGTGCATGCTATCCGCGGTCAGGAAGCCTGGGCGGCGCTTTCAACCCGAATGACGATCCTTGGTGTGATCGAGCGCGACTATCGACCCGACGACGCCCTTCGAAAGCTCGAACAGAAGGGGTGTCTCCTGTTGGACTTCCACGAGATTGAAAGCTACTTTTGTCTGCCGGAGTTGGTGGTTCGCGCGGAATCAAAAGCATTTCGCGATACTGAGTTATCCGTCCCCGACGTTGAAGAAGTGATCCTTCAGCTTGCTGACGAACAAAAATTTGTTACGGCAATCCGACGGACATTACAGAGACTTACAATTCCAAGCGTTTCAGCTCCGAGCAGAGAGAAAATTTCAGCCGTCCGGAACGAGGCGGCAGCGAAGGAACTTCTTGAGACCCTTCACAACCAATACGAACAAAGAGACGCGATTGCAGATCAGGTAGATTCCTTGTATGTGGAGGAATTAAGCGCGGTTAGCGCAGCGATCCGAGACCGGAGTATCCATGACCTAATTCGAATGCTACCAGGAAAGCAATGTCTAGCGACCATCGTGCGCCGCACTACATTTGTGTCGAACGATCAGATTGTCGATGCTTCGATCAAGAATCTAGATCCAGCCGACTTTCCGGAACTCCGGAGGCTGGCGGAACAGATCCGCGAGAGGCTCCCCTGACACGCTGCGGCGGTTTGGACGTTGCAATTACTTCTTCAGAATCCCGCCGCGGGAGGAGCTGAGGAAGATTCCCTTGAGGTTCATTTCGAGTTCTTCGGGGTTGTCGGAGGCTTCGCGGGCTTCGTCGAGTTCGACGAGGTCCTTCTTGACGAGTTCGACGAGGGACATGTTGAAGGATTGCATGCCGGACTCGCGGCCGCCGATGATGGCAGTGGGGATCTGCTTGACGGCGCCGTCGCGGATGAGCTGCGAAATCGCCGGGTTCATGTACATGAGTTCGACAGCGGGCATGCGGCCCTTGCCGTCCTTGGCCGGGATGAGGCGTTGCGCGACGCTGGCCTTCAATTGAAGCGAGAGCTGCGACCGGATCTGCTGGTGCTCGTGCGAGGGGAACATGTCGAGGATGCGGTCGAGCGTAAGCATGACGTTGGTCGTGTGCAGCGTCGAGAACACGAGGTGGCCGGTCTCGCTGGCGGACATCGCGGCGCCGAAGGTCTCGGCGTCGCGCATTTCACCGATGAGAATGACGTCCGGGTCCTCGCGCATCGCGGCGCGCAGGGCGGTATTGAAATCCTTCGTGTCGATGCCGATCTCGCGCTGCGTGATCACGGACTTCTTGTTCTGGTGCAGGAACTCGATCGGGTCCTCGAGCGTGATGATGTGGTCGCGCCGCGATCGATTGATGCGGTCAATGATGCTGGCGAGCGTCGTCGATTTGCCCGAGCCGGTCGTGCCGGTGACGAGTACGAGTCCGCGGGTGAGGTCGCAGACCTTTTCGAGGTTCGCCGGCAGGTGCAATTCCTCGAACTTGAGGATCGTGCCCTTCACGTGGCGCATCACGATGCCGATCGAGCCGCGCTGCTTCAGCACGTTTACGCGGAACCGGCCGAGGCCCGGCACGCTGAGCGCGACGTCCGCGTCCCCCGACACGTCGAACGATTCGCGCTGGTGCGGCTTGAGGATTTCCTGGAGGAACGCGTCCGTGTCGTCCATCTTGAGCGGCTTGTCGCTGAACGCGCGAATCTCGCCGTCAACCCGGCACGCGGGAGGACTGCCGACGGCAAGATGGATGTCCGACGCACCGTGCTTGACGGCGTAGCCGAGAATTTCGTTTAAGGAAGGCATGGCGCGGCGCTCCTATCGCGGATCGCGCGCGAGTATAGCAAAGCGAATGCGCGCAAACGTCGCGCGTTACGCTGGTTCTTCGGGCGCGGCCATGCCAAGGGTGTGGTAGCCGCTATCGACGTGCACGATTTCGCCGGTGACACCCGAGGAGAGTTCGGACACGAGATAGACGCACGAGTTCGCGACGTCGTCCTGGGTCACATTGCGGCGGAGTGGCGCGACCTGTTCCGTCAGCCGGAGCATCTGGCGGAACCCGGGGAAAGCGGCGGAGGACAACGTGCGAAGCGGCCCCGCGCTAATGCAATTGACGCGGATGTTACGGGGGCCGAGGTCGTGCGCGAGATAGCGCGCGGACGCCTCGAGCGCGGCCTTGGCGACGCCCATGACGTTGTATTTCGGAATGACCTTTTCCGCGCCGTAGTACGTCATCGCCGCGATGCTGCCGCCCGATTCCGGGAACAGCGGTTCCGCGGCGCGCGCCAGCGCGACGAGCGAATACGCCGAGATGTCCAGCGCGAGCGCGAAACGATCGCGCGGCGTGTCCACGTAGCGGCCCTTGAGGTCCTCACGGTCCGCGAACGCGATCGAGTGCACCAGGAAATCGACCCGGCCCCACTGTTCGCGGATGAAGTCGAAATACGCAGCGATGTCGCCGTCCTTGGTTACATCGCACGGCGCGGCGAGCGCGCCGGGGACCTGCTGGTCCAGCAAGGCGCGCACGCGTTTTTCCTGGGCGTCGCCCAGGTACGTGAAGGCGAGTTCGGCGCCGTGCACGCGGCAGGCCAGCGCGCACGCCCACGCGATCGAGCGTTCGTTGGCCACGCCGGTGATGATGCCGCGCTTGCCTGCGAGCAGCGATTGGGACACGATTCGGGTGCTCCGTGGGTACTACCTTGCACTTCGCACGGGCAGGATGCCCATGCCACACCTGGAGGTGCGCATTGTAACGGCTAGGGGAGAAGCCGTGCACGGGCGGGCGGCGCGGTCTGAAATTGACTGGCCGATCCGGCGTGAATATCGTATACGGCCTGCCCGTCGGGCAAAACCGCGTGATGGAGGATGACATGCCGAAGATGGATGCCGGGCGCTTTGCGTACTTCGAGGGGGACTACGTGCCGATCGAAGACGCGAAGGTAAGCATCCTGTCGCACGCGTTCAATTACGGCACCGGGCTGTTCGAGGGCATCCGCGGGTATTTCAACGCGGATGAAGGGAAGGTGCTCATCTTCCGGCTCAAGGAACACGTCGATCGCATTTACCGGAATTCGCGGCTGCTGTGCATGGAAATTCCCGAGACTGCGGCCGACATCGAGCGCGTGTGCATCGAGACCGTCCGGCGGAACGGGTTCAACGAAGACGTCTACATCCGGCCGATCATCTACAAGAGCGAACACTCGCTCGGGCCCAAGCTCAAGGGCATCGAGTCGCGGTTGTGCTGCTGGGTGATCAAGCTGGGCGACTACGTGGACCTCGAGACCGGGCTGGACGTGTGCGTGTCGTCGTGGCGGCGGCTGTCGGACAACGCGATCCC
>CAYUZD010000235.1:0-5529 GCA_964449475.1 uncultured Nitrospirales bacterium | reverse complement strand
GTTTCACAGTCGGCCCGACCACGATCTGGCCGGAATCGGGCTTCTCCGCGCCGACGATCATCCGCATCAGCGTCGTCTTGCCCGTGCCGTTCGGGCCGATGATGCCGACGATGGCGCCCTTCGGTACTTGAAACGTCACGTCCTTCATCAGCACCTGGCCGCCGTACGCCTTCGAGACGCCCTTGAACTCGATTACCTGATCGCCCAGCTGCGGGCCGGGCGCAATCTGGATGATGGCCGAGTCCTGCTTGTGCGCGGCGTTCTCCCGCGCGAGCAGCCGTTCGTAGTCCGCGAGGCGGTCGCGGTTCATCTGCGATCGCTCCTTCGTGTTCATCCTGATCCACGACAGCTCGTGCCTGAGCGCCTCGGTGCGCGCGGACTCGCCCTTCTGCTCCTGTGCAAGACGCGCGAGCTTCTGCTCGATCCAGCTCGAGTAACTGCCTTCCCACGGCACGCCGTGCCCGCCGTCGAGTTCGAGGATCCAGCGCGTGATGTTGTCGAGGAAATACCGGTCGTGCGTGACGACGATGACCGTGCCCGGATACTCGACGAGTTGCGCCTCAAGCCAGTCGATCGTCTCCGCGTCCAGATGGTTCGTCGGCTCGTCCAGCAGCAACAGATCGGGCCGCTGCAACAGCGCGCGGCACAGCGCCACACGCCGTTTCTCGCCGCCACTGAGCGTCCCGACGAGCCGCTCGTCCGGCGGCAGGCACAACGCCTCGCTCGCGCGGCCGAGCGTCTGGTCGAGGTTCCACGCGTCGCACGCGTCCAGCTCATCCTGCAACTTCGCCATGCGGTCCATCGCCGCCTGCATTTCGTCGTCGGACAGTTCCTCGCCCATCTTCGCGCCGAGCGCTTCGAACTCCCGCAGCTTCGCGATCGTCTCCGCGAACGCCTCTTCCAGCGTCTCGCGCACGGTCTTGTCCGGATCCAGCGGCGGCTCCTGCTGCACGAACCCGCGCGTGTACCCCTTCGACAGCCACGCCTCGCCGTCAAACGTCGTGTCGTCGCCAGACATGATGCGCAGCACAGTCGATTTGCCCGCGCCGTTCTCGCCCACAATCCCGATTTTCGCGCCGGGATAGAAACTCAAGCCGACATCCTTCAGCACGTGCTTCTTGCCGAAGTGCTTGTTCAGCCGGTGCATGTGAAATATGAACTGCTCGGGCATGGATACACCTCAATTGCCGCAATGAACTTGCAGGGAAGTCGGTATTTTGTCATATTCGCGCGGGGTTGCGCGAACCGGAGGCGGCCAGATGGGTCCTACACAGAGTCTCGAGGCGATCGATATCGCCATCCTGGCCGTGTACATGGTGGGCGTACTTATCCTCGGGTCGTTCTTCGGGAGATACGTCAAGTCCGGCGGAGACTTCTTCCTGGCCGGCCGCGCGCTGCCCTTCTGGGCCATCGGCATGTCGATCGTCGTCACCGACATCGGCGCGATGGACTTCATCGGCGTCGCCGGCGAAACGTACAACAGCGGAATCGCCGTCGCGAATTTCGACTGGATGGGGTCGATGCCCGCGATGGTGTTCGCGGCCTTCTTCTTCATCCCGTACTACTGGCGCTCCGGCGTCTACACCATCCCCGAATTCCTCGGCAAACGCTACAACCGCGGCGTGCAGACCATCCACGCCGCCATCTGGGGCGCGTTCCTGTTCGTCGGTACCTCCCTGGGCCTGTGGACCATGGCCGATAAGTTCATGCACGCCATCCTAGGATGGGACGTGTGGTTCTCCGTATGGCTCATCGCCGCCATCGTCGGGATTTACGTGTTCTCCGGCGGCTTGACCGCCGTCGTCATGACCGACGTCGTGCAAATGGTCCTGATGTTCGTAGGCGGGTTCGCACTCCTCGCGCTCAGCATCCACGCCGTCGGCGGCGACACCGTCGACAAGATCCGGCAAATGCCGCCCAAAGCCGTCGTGACGGTAAACGTCGCAGACGCGATCGACGAGGACGGCATGCGGCGCATGGTCGAGCAGGGAGGCACGGCCGTGCTGTCCGTCGTCAAGACGACTTCCCCGCCGGCCGGCCAGCAGGGCAAACAGGTGTTCGTCGTGCGGTTTTCGGAGCAGATTGCGACCGAGGAGAATCCCGTCCTCGAGCGCGAACGGCTCTGGCGGGAGGCCCAGGAACGGCTCGTCGCGTCATTGACGGGCCAACTCGCGTCCCTACCGCTCACATCCGGCTCATCGGATCGCGTCGAGGCGCGCCTGCGCGGATTCGACAGCCACCTCGACATCCTGCTGCCGCACACGACGACGACCGCCTTCCCGTGGACGGGCATCGTGTTCGGTCTCGGTATCGTCATGGCCACCGCGTACATGTCCGGCAACCAGGCCGTCGTCCAGCGTGCGTTCGGCGCGCGGTCGGAATGGGACGCGAAAGCCGGGATGTTGTTCGCCGGGTTCCTGAAATCGTTCATCCCCGTGATGGTGGCGCTCCCGGGACTCTGCGCGGTCGTGCTGCTGCCCGACCTCGAAACCGGCGACTACGCCGTGCCCAACATGATGCGAATCTATCTTCCAACCGGCTTGCGCGGGCTCATGTTCGCCGCGATGTTCGCCGCGATGATGTCCACGGTCGACTCGACGCTGAACTCCGCCAGCACCATTTGGACAACCGACCTATACGGACAACTCGTCAGACTCGTAACCGGTCGCGGGATGTCCGAACGTCATACACTCGCAATGGGCCGCGCGTTCACGTTCGTGTTCATCGTCGCGGCCGCGGCGCTGTCCAAGGTCATCGGCGACAACGAAGGCCTCTATAACTTCCTGCAGACCGCGCTCAGCATGTTCCAGGGCCCTGTGTTCGCGATTCTCCTGCTCGGCATCCTGTGGAAGCGCGCGACGCAGTGGGGCGGACTCGCCGGACTCGTCCTCGGGGTCTGTTGCACCACCACGCTGAACAACGTCGAAAACCTGTTCCCCGGCGACGACCCCTTCCTGTTCGTCTCCTGGTGGTCGTTCCTGTTCAGTCTCGGCGTGACCATCGTGGTCAGCCTGCTGACGCCCAGAGAGCCGGACGAAAAGATCCGCGGACTGGTCTTCGGTCAGTTGATGAAGGACGGCGAAATCCAGCGCATACTGCGCTCGCGGAGCGAATGACGATGGGCGAGTGGTACGCCAACATCAGCGAACGGTTCCACAACGCCATCAACGACACCTTCGGCCCGCTGCTCCGGCCGATGTCGCAACAGGTCGACGCGCTCGTCGGCGACATTTACATGCCTTGGGCCCGAATCTGCGCTGTCGGTCTGTTCGCGATAGCCGCGATCTGGGTGTTCTCGCTTCGACCCGAGTATGTGAATCTCGATGCGCCGCGTAAAGCGTGGTACACGGATTTGCGGTTGTGGACGCTCCTCGCGATGCTGCCGCACATTGTCGTCTACCTGTTTGTCTGAGGAGGCCGGATGACCGAAAAACCCGCGGGCCAGGAACACACGAAGCGCGACGCAGAGAGCCTCTGGGCGCTCGGGATCTTTCTCGTGGTCCTTTCCATCCCCGTCTTCATCGGCACGTTCTTCGAAGAAGAGCGCTTCGCGCAGGTCGTCAACGTGCTCGCAGGTCTCGCGATCCTCGTCATCGGCGCGCTCTTCATCTGGCGCGGCGTCTGGACCCGTCGCCATCTCGGCTAGACTCCGCCGTGCGTCATCTCCGGCCGGCCATCGACGAGGCCGAAGCAGTGCGGATGTGGCATGCGCCGCCCGCCGGGATTCTCCGCACGATTGCGCGCACGTTGGCCCCGGTCCCGCCGCCGAAGCGCGTTGAACTCGTCTGGCTTCCGGCATACCTGGTCACCATCCCGCTCGACTTGAACGGCCGGCTCAACGACGCCGTGTGTTCGATCGACGGACTCAGCGGCTCGTTCGCGATCTTTCAGGCGGGATCGGCGCTGGACGACGGCGCCGTACCGGGTGAATCGTTTCCGCCGGCCATCGGCGCGGCCGACGCGGAGCGAATCGCGCGCGAGTTGCTTATCACGACCATCCTCCGCCGCCGCGGCCGCTTCGGCAAGCCCACGCCCGGGCCGACGCGTTCGATCCAGCCGTTGCTCTGGCCCTATTGGGTGTTCTACCATTCGCGGCGCGGCGGGCGCATCGACATCCAGTTGTTGGACGCGGTGACGGGCGTGCGCCCGGGGCGCAAGATCAAGCTCGGCCTGCTCGAGGCCTTTCGCGCCGCGGCCCGCGCATCATCGGTGGAAACGGAAGGGACAAGACCGTGAGCAAACTCGCACTTTTTGGCGGCGCGCCCGTGCGCGCCAGGGGCAAGGCGTGGCCTCAATGGCCCATCACCGACGCGGCCGACGCGAAACTCCTCGCGGAGATCACGCGGTCCCGCGCCTGGTCGTACGACGGCCGGTACGAGTGGGACTTCGCGGGCAAATTCGCGAAGTACCTCGGCGCAAAACACGGCATGTGTTGCGCGAACGGCACGATCGCGATCCAGATCGCGCTCGAAGCCCTCGGCCTCGGCGCATACGACGAAGTGATCGTACCCGGCCTCACGTGGCAGGCCACCGCCGCCGCGTGTCTCGATGTGAACGCCGTCCCCGTGCTCGTGGACGTCGAGCCGGACACCTGGTGCATTGACGCGAAGAAGATCGAAGCCGCGATCACGAGTCGCACGCGCGCGGTCATCGTCGTGCACCTCTACGGCTGCATGCCGGACATGACGGCCATCCAGAAACTCTGCAAGAAGTACAAACTCGCGCTCATCGAAGACTGCGCGCACCAGCACGGCTCGTTCTGGAAGGGGAAGGGCGCCGGCACGCTCGGCGACATCGGCTGTTTCAGTTTTCAGGAGTCGAAGGTGCTCTCCTGCGGCGAAGGCGGATTCAACACGGCGTCCACGCAGGTGCTCTTCGAACGTCTCTATTCGTTGCGCAACTGCGGCCGCGGATGGAACGGCAAGATGGACAACACGATGCAGTCGGGCAATTTCCGCTTGACCGAATGGCAGGCGGGCATCCTGCTCGGCGGGCTCAAGCGGCTCGACAAACAGGTCAAGCAGCGCGACGCGAACGCGCAGTACCTCAACGCGAAGCTCGACGGGATCCCCGGCGTCCTGCCGATGCTGCGCCGGCCGGAAGTCACGCAACAGAGCTACTTCAATTTCGCGTTCCGCATCGACCCGCGCGCGTTAAAGGGCGTGTCGAACGGCCAATTCGCCAAGGCGCTCACCGCCGAACTCGGCACCACCGGCTACGACTGGGACCGGCCGTACGAACCGCTCAACCAGTGCATGCTCTACAAGCCGCACACCAAACGCCGGCACAACTTGAACGCGGCGTACTGGAAGGCGATCGACCCGAAACGGTTCCGCTTGCCCGAGTGCGCCGCCGCGCACAACGAGACCGGCGTCGTGATTCATCACCACGCCCTGATGGGCCCCCGGCGCGATATGGACGACATTGCGCGCGCCGTCGGGAAGCTCGTCGAAAACCTGGACGAAGTCCGAAAAGTCGAGGCGCGCCGTGCTGCCGTTCGGAATCCAGCTGTACAGCGTTAGGGACCGC
>CAYUZD010000234.1:0-5544 GCA_964449475.1 uncultured Nitrospirales bacterium | reverse complement strand
TGGCAGACGCTGATGTTCGACGAGCGGTATTCGGGCACGGACAAATCGCTGCACAAGAAGGACTTCATCCGCGCGGCCGAGGCCGACGGGTTCGGGTTCGCGAAACGCGTCAGCGCGCGTTCCGAACTGCGCAAGGTCATGGAGCAGTTCGTGAAACACGACGGCCCGGCGTTCCTCGAAGTCATGATCGACAAGTTCGCGATGGTGATGCCGATGGTCGGTCCCGGCAAGGGATACAAGGACATGCTGGTCGGCGACTACATCACCCCGCGCGAGACCCCGCCGCCGACCGCGGTGAAGACCGGCGATACGTCGATGTTCTGACGGGACTGCGCTGTAGGCAGAGCGATCGGTGAACGAGATCCTTCGCTGCGCTCAGGATGACAATCGAAGTTCTTGGCCCGGAGCGTTGGCTTCGGGCCGCTTCGTATTTCGGGTAGTATGGATTGATGCCGATGCATGCCTCCGACGTTCTCATGGTGGTGGACGTGCAGAACGATTTTTGTCCGGGGGGCGCGTTGCCGGTGGCGGACGGGCACCGGGTGGTGCCGATCATCAACGGGCTGCTCGGCCGGTTCGACAATGTGGTGTTCACGCGGGACTGGCACCCGTTCGATCATTGCAGTTTCGACGACGAGCCGCAGTTTGTAGACGGGAGCTGGCCGGAGCATTGCGTGCAGGACACGCCGGGCGCGGAATTCCACGGGGACCTGCGGGTGGGGCTGGCGGTGCCCGTCATCAGCAAGGGGACGGACCCGGACCGCGAGGCGTACAGCGCGTTTGACGGGACGGCGCTGCACGAGCGGTTCCAGGCGTGGGGCATCCGGCGGGTGTACATCTGCGGGCTGACGACGGACTATTGCGTGAAGTTCACGTCGATCGACGCGCGGCGGTTCGGGTACGAGGCGGTGGTCATCGCGGACGCGTGCCGGGGCGTGGACAATCCGAAGGGGTCGGTGCAGGCGGCGTGGGACGCGATGCGCGCGGCGGGCGTTACGCTGGTGAACTCCGGGGACCTCGGGTCGTGACGCACGCGAACGCGTCCTGGTACCGGCGCGAGGGGCTCGCGCTGTTGACGGACTTCTACCAGCTCACGATGATCGCCGGGCACGTGCGCCAGGGGCGCGTGGACGAGCGCGCGTGTTTCGAGTATTACTTCCGGTCGCTGCCGCCGCATTCGGGGTTCGCCGTCTGCGCGGGGTTGCAGCCGTTCCTCGACTACCTCACGCATCTGCGGTTTCTCGATGATGACATCGCGTATCTGCGGTCGCTGAACAAGTTCGACGAGGCGGTGCTCGAATACCTGCGCGATTTCCGGCCGCGGCTGACGGTGCGCGCCGTGCCGGAGGGCACGCTGGTCTTTCCGAACGAGCCGATCGTGCAGGTCGAGGGGCCGATCGGCGAGGCGCAACTGGTCGAGACGGCGCTGCTGAACATGCTCAACTACCAGACGCTTATCGCGACGAAGTCGGCGCGGATCTGTCTCGCGGCGCAGGGCGAGCCGGTGCTCGAGTTCGGGCTGCGGCGCGCGCACGGGCCGGACGGCGGGCTGAGCGGGTCGCGCGCGGCGTACATCGGCGGGTGCAAGGCGACGTCGAATGTGCTCGCGGGGAAGGTGTACGGCGTGCCGGTGAGCGGGACGCACGCGCACAGTTGGGTGATGAGTTTTTCGGACGAGATTGAGGCGTTTCGCGCGTTCACGCGGCTGTATCCGAACGACCCGGTGCTGCTCGTGGACACGTACGACACGATCGAGAGCGGCGTGCCGAACGCGATCAAGGTATTCAGCGAAATGCGCGAGGCGGGCCGCGACGTGCGGCCCGCGATCCGGCTCGATTCGGGCGATCTTGCCAAGCTGAGCAAGATCGCGTACCGGAAAATGCGCGAGGCGGGGTTCGAGGACCCACTGATTGTCGCGTCGAACGACTTGGAAGAGGACCTCATCGCGGACCTCAAGCGGCAGGGCGCGAAGATCAACGCGTGGGGCGTGGGCACGCACTTGATCACGTCGCACGACAACCCCGCGCTGAACGGCGTGTACAAGCTCGTCGCGGTGAAGGACGGCGAATCGTGGACGCCGAAGCTGAAGATCTCGTCGAACGTGTCCAAGGCGACCGACCCGGGGCGGAAAAACGTCGTGCGGTACTTCAACGATCGCGGGGAACCGCTCGGCGACGTGATGTATGGCGCAGAGGAGTCGTGGCCGCGGAGCGGGACGATCCCCGCGCGCCGGCGCGACCAGCCGCACCTGCCGGCGGGAATCCGGAACGCGGCCGGCGCGGTGCCGCTGATGCAGACCGTGTTCGAGGACGGCCGGGTCGTGGGGCCGCAGCCGGAGGTCCATGCGATCCGGGAGCGGGCCCTGGAACAAATCGGCACGATCGCCGACGAATTCAAGCGGCTGCGCAACCCCGAGATCTACTCCGTGTACCTCTCCCCGGAGCTGGGCCAGCTCAAGGCGAACCTGTTCAGCGCGCTGAGCTGACGGCGTGAGCGTGGGCATTTGTTCGCCCACAGATTTTCACCGATGTGCGCAGATGTTCTTCCGGAACTTCGCACGGGCCGGATGCAGTTCGGGCGTTGGCCGAAAAGCCTATGGGTCCGTTATGTGGGGGCGTGGTGTGTGCCGTCCCTAAGCGTGGCTTAGGGACGTTCTCATGGCCGTATCCTCCTGGTCGCCGTTCGGGTGACCGTGTTGTGCCTCTATATCTTCTACATGGGTGTTGCCCTCGGATCGTGTTTGTGAGAAATAAGGATCCGAATGCGGATCGTCAATACTGGCGGGCGCGGGCGAGATGGAGAATTAGAAACTCCACGCGTATCATGAGTTTATGAAACTTGAAGCCGTTGGAAACCCACGAAGTCGTCAAGAGGAACTTGGACAGTTCCTCACCGCGCCACCTCTAGCTGACTTCATGGCTTCAATGTTCGGGCTGCTCCCCAAATCGGTGCGTTTGCTCGACGCTGGTGCAGGCACCGGCTCACTCACTGCAGCTTTCGTTTCCCGGTGTTGTGAGAAGCGGGACGGCGTTCGTGCGATTGCAGCAACCCTCTATGAACTCGACAGTGCAATCTTGGAGTCGCTGGGGGCGACGATGCGTGAGTGCGAAGCGGTCTGCGCCGAGGCGGGAATTCGTTTCACATTCACCATCCATCACGCCGACTTCATTCAGGAAATGTCGGCGTGTCTAGCTGGCGATTTGTTCGGCGCAGATCCACCGGCGTTTGACGCCGCCATTGCGAATCCGCCGTATCGCAAAATTAACACCAACTCTGCCGAGCGGCGCGCGCTGCGCTCCGTTGGTGTCGAAACCAGTAACCTCTACACCGGTTTCATCGCTCTGATTCAGCGTTTGCTCGCTCACGGCGGCCAGCTGGTCGGCATCACGCCGCGGAGCTTCTGCAACGGCCCCTATTTCCGTCCATTCCGCGAGGACTTCCTGAGCCAGTTGGAGTTACGCCGAATCCATGTTTTCGAATCGCGCCAAGCTGCTTTCCGCGACGACAGGGTGTTACAGGAAAACATCATCTTCCACGCCGTGAAGGGGCGGAATCAACCTGACGAACTCATCATCTCCAGCAGCAGCGGAGAGCATGGCGACGACGTCACCGAGACCGTCTTTCCGTTCGCTGAAATCGTCCGCCCTCGAGACCCCCAGACTTTCATACACATCCCGTCCGCAGCCAGCCAAACCGCGGCAAAGGAAATATTGGCCGGTCTGCACACCAGCCTCTCCTCTCTGGGGCTGACGGTTTCGACAGGGCGTGTCGTGGACTTCCGGCTCAAGGACGCGCTGCGCAAGGAACCCGAGCGCGGCACAGTGCCGCTGCTCTATCCCTGCCACTTCAACGGGGGCACCGTCCACTGGCCCAAACTCGATGCTCGCAAGCCCAATGCTATCCTCGACAATGACGAGACGCGCCCGTGGCTCGTGCCCTCCGGCGTATATCTCCTCACGAAGCGTTTCACGTCAAAGGAAGAGCGTCGCCGCCTAGTCGCCTGCCTATACGATCCGGACTTCGTGAGAGCAGAGTGGGTCGGGTTCGAGAACCACCTGAATTACTTCCACGCTAGCGGGCATGGACTGGACCGCACGCTGGCTGTCGGCCTGTTCGCATTCCTGAACTCCACTGTCGTTGACCAGTATTTCCGGCGCTTCAGCGGCCACACACAGGTGAACGCCACCGACCTGCGCGCGCTGGTTTATCCCGATCGCGGCACGCTGGAGGCGATGGGCCGCGAAACGAAATCCCTCGACGTTTCGCAGGCGGAAATCGACCGACTCGTCACCAAGCACCTTCATGCCCCCTGATAAACCCAGCCGCAAAGCCGCTGCCCGAAGGAAACGGCTCATCGAAGCCGTCGAGGTGCTCGCCGCGCTGCAGTTTGGACCGAAGCAAAGGAACGAAACCGCCGCCTACACGCTGCTCGCTCTACTCGACCTCCGGCCAGATGCTCCATGGGCAAACGCGCAGGCCCCTTTGCGTGGCATCACCCCCATTATTGACTTCATCGCATCCGCCTACGGCAACCGCTACGCACCCAACACGCGCGAAACCATTCGCGACGATGCAGTGAAATTCTTCGTGGAGGAAGGTCTGCTGCTGCGCAATCCCGACAATCCCAATCGCCCGACCAACAGCGGAAAGACGGTGTATCAAATAGAGCCGACCGCACTTGCGCTCTTCCGCACGTTCGGTACGGGAAAATGGATTCCGGCCTTGGCGAACTACCTCGCCAGCCGCGAAGCACTCAAACACGAGATTGTCCGGAAGCGTGACCTAGCTCGCGTTCCCGTCACGTTACCGGATGGCTCACAAGTCGCACTCTCACCCGGCGGCCAGAATCCACTTATCAAGGCGATCATCGAGCACTTCTGCCCCGCCTTCGCTCCCGGCGGCGTGGTTCTCTACATCGGCGACACCGAAAACAAGTTTGTCCACTTGGAAACGGAAGGCTTAGCCACTCTGGGTGTCACTTTGGATTCCGCAGCCAAAATCCCCGATGTCATCGTCCACTATCGCGCCAAGAACTGGCTTCTGCTCATCGAGGCCGTTACCAGCGTCGGCCCCGTGGACGGCAAGCGCCGCAAGGAACTCAAATATCTCTTTGCCGGTTGTAAAGCGGGCCTCGTCTTCGTCACCGCCTTCGAAACTCGCCGAACCATGCAGACTTTCGTCTCACAAATAGCTTGGGAATCCGAAGTCTGGATCGCGGAAGACCCCGACCACATGGTGCACTTCAACGGCGAACGCTTCCTCGGGCCGTATCCCGACGTGATGCCCACAAAGTCATGATTGCTTCATTGTGCATTTGAGGTTCGTGCGGCATCCTTCGCGCTCGTGGCGGTGGATTATTTGAAGACGGGCACGCGTCCGACGTTTCCGTATTCCGATGTGCGGCTGCTCGCCTAACTGCACCACTCGTCCTGGTTTCTGCGGAACGTGGCTGGAAGCCTGCGCCACCGGCCCGATTTGGTGGAGTCGTTACTTCGCGACTTCGAGTTCGTAGTAGATTTCGTCGAAGCCGAGGAACTGGAAGCG